>CAMPKG010000073.1 GCA_946887085.1 uncultured Sphingobacteriales bacterium | reverse complement strand
TTATCTGTTTCCGTTTTAGGTATTACCAGCACATGTCCCTTCACCAGCGGAAAGATGTCGAGAAAAGCAAAGAAATGCTCATTCTCTGCTATCCTATAAGATGGAATCTCTCCTGCTATGATCTTAGTGAAAATGCCGGCCATAGCTATATCGATATATCTTCGATCTTAAATTTAAGAATACCGCCGGGAGCCGTTACCTCTGTCACATCACCCACTTTTTTACCCAGCAGCCCTTTACCAATAGGAGATGTTACAGATATTTTACCTGCTTTCAGGTCAGCTTCCTGCTCAGATACAATCTGGTATTCAACAGTTTTTTTGTTGCCGAGGTTGGTCACCTTCACTTTGCTCAGGATAGAGACCTTACTGGTATCCACATCCTTAGCTTCAATAATGCGTGCGGTAGCAATGACCCCCTCCAGTTGCGCGATCTTCGCCTCATGATAGCCCTGCGCCTCTTTGGCAGCATCATATTCCGCATTTTCCTTCAGGTCACCTTTTTCACGGGCCTCGGATATTTGCCTGGCTATCTCGGCCCTGCCTGAGGTTTTCAGTTGGCTCAGTTCCTCTCTCATCTGATCCAGCGTCTCCTTGGTTACATAATTAACACCTGCCATGTTACGTTAGATTATGATTGGTCTACGAAAAAAATACAACGCTCCTGTTGCAGCAGAAGCGTTGTTAAACAAAAATAAGGATTTTTCCCGTTTAGCGCATGAAACGCAAAGAAAACGCGTGTACACCATTTGCCGGTGTGTGCGTTGGCCTGTACGAATAATCAAGGGCGATCTTTGGACCTTTATCGCCTATGCGGTGCTGAACCGTAGCGCCGGCACTATAACCGGTATAGAAAGTACTTGTATGCCTGTTGGTAATATCCCGCTCATAGCGGTAAGCGGCGCGCAGCATGATCGTTTCCATGAAAGCGTATTCAAAACCACCACCCAGGTAATCATTATTAAATGAATTCGACGTGAAATTAGCCATCACAGTCGCGCGATGCTTAGGTTGATCGTCTTCCGACTTCAGGCGCTTTTCGTCAAGGTAAAAGTCATAAGCCACGCCAAAATTCAGGTAAGTAGGCATAGCAAATCTCTCTGACGGTGTTTCGCGTGTCAGCTGGTAAGTTTCACTTTCAGGGGCTTCGCTGTCGATCGCGAAACCACTGCCCTTGAACTGCATATTTGTTCCCAGGTTGCGAAGAGTGATACCAAAGTGGAAGTTATCGCGCGCACCCGTAACGTATTGGATACCAGCCTCGAACACAGCACCGCTGGCCCTAACGTTAGATATCTGCTCGGAAACAAAAGTTGCGCCGATACCCGCATGTATCTTCTCAGAAAAGCTCTTGGCAAAGCCCAGAGAAAAATTGAAGAACTGGGGTGTGTAGGTGCCGATCTGGCCGTCAGGGTTATTATAATCGGTCATGGTGATCTCGCCAAAGCTCATCGCCATAACGTTAACACCCAGTACGCCGAAGTTACCGAGTTTTTGAGCCAGGGCTAAGTTGTTAACACCTACTCCGCTACCACTCAGGTATCTTGTGTGGGCAACACCCAACTCCGTTTTATCCACGAATGAAAGGCCGGCAATATTGGTCTTGAAGGCATCAACACCTTTTACCTGCGCAGTATTCATTCCGAACACACCGGTACTCTGCGCCCATGGGTTGATGAGCAGCTCGGTAGCACCGGCCTGGCCAATACGATCCTTGTTCCCGGCGAACGCCTGAATTCCTACACCTAACGCACAAACGGCTAAAGCTGACCCGGTAATTAATTTTCTCATAATATTCAGTATGATATTTTAAAAGAAGGGCCGGCGCACCGGCCCTTACCAAAAAAATTATTAATAGTTAACAACATCTATCGGGCGCATCGCACCAAACCAGCGGAGCACTCTTTCGCCTATACCGTCTGCATTTACGTGTATCATGTACATGCCGCTAGCCACAGGTAATCCTTTAGCATTACGTATATCCCAATCGATGAACGAAGTATTCGCATTGTCTTTTTCCAGCCTGCGTATCAGCGCACCTTCCAGAGAGTAAACGCTCACTACAGCTTTCTTCGGCAGGTTGATGAAGCGAACGCGCGTGTCAAGCCTGTTATTTTCATACCCTGCATAACCATAATATGGGTTCGGCACAACATTTATCCTGTCAAGCAATGCCTGTTTGTCAGCATTCGGGTTGTCCTTCAGCTTTTTCGGAGCGAGGTCTGCCGTACCAAATGCATAGATAGGCGTACCTACCAACTCAGGTGCGCGATCGCGCGGAGTTACTCCTTCCGGTATGAACCTCGTATAAGGACGTGTTACGCGGATGCGTATCCTGGTTTCTGTCGGTATCAGATTATCTTTAAGCGGAAGCAATTTCTGGCCCTCTGCAATAAGCGGGTTACCAACGTACATAAATGTTTTATACGCGTTGTTTCTTGTAAGCGCAGAATTACTTCTCAGCATTTCTTTAAATGCCTCACCCTGGTCATACCTGGTATTTTGTACATAAACATAATGCTTACCACCAAACACCTTCGAATTCACGCCGGCTTCATCCACTTCAGTAGAAGTATATGACGGGTTCCAGATCATGTCATTACCATTGTGCTCCTTCAGCCACGAGTCCTCGCCGAATATGATGTTCAGGCGTTCACCTGTTTCCTGGTTAACAGCATAACCCGGGAACCATGACATACCTGTATCAGCGGGGTCGTCCGAATAAACCGGCAATCCGCTCGCATCTACATCAGCGGTCCAGCTCCTGTGGCTCCTGATCTCGAATTTATCAGCACCACCTTCAGAGAACCGGTTGTCCTCCTGTTGCTCAAGTACCACACAACGTGTCCATTTGTTTTTGTCAGATGTAAAGACGATATCAACACTCGGAAGTGGTTCAAGGCCGTCCAACGTACCTGTTTTGGTCACACCGAATCCGCAGTAGCTGCTTGGGCCACCGGTGAGTGGTGTGCCATAAGCGCCCAGCGTGTAGGGAGCCCATGTACCTTCTGTAAGGCTGCTATTGGCCAGCATGTGCTCGTAAACCTGCAACACCGTATCAAAATTATGGTCGTTAAAATTACAAGCCTTCAAAGTATCATTGAATACACCACCACTGCGTATCCAGTTGCGGAACGATCGGCCTTCTTCATCCTGAGTACCAGACAACCATGGTTTTGCAGGATCCATGAATGTAATGTCTGAGCTTATGTATCCGTTGCCACCGGGTTGGTCGTCGCCGGGACGAACTACCTGCTGTATGCTCACAGACAAGCCATACCTTTCAATGATGTGCTCATTGATTCCGTTAAGGTTTTTCTCGCCGTAGATCACGTCACTGTTGGTCAGGTTAACGAGTCTCCATGTACTGCCAAAGCTCATACCTTTCGCTTTGTCCGGCTGATCAGGACCTTCGACATACAGTTCCCAGTCGTGCGGCTCTATTTTAACCGGATCGATAACTTTGATGTCCACAGGGCCACGTCCGGCTTTGTATTCGGGATTGGCTACCACATACGGACTCTCCAGGGCTTTATCTTCAGATTCTTTTGTCATTTCCAAAGAGTTACCACCATTACCCGAACCTTCGATACGTTTGATGCGAACACCATCGCCATAGTCCGAATTTAGTACGGTACCCATATCGCCATTTGCAGGGTTTGGCATAGCAACTACTATAGGAATTGCAATTCCACCTGCTCCGTGAGCGCTTTCAACGTACACATCGCTCTGAGTTTCGTTAGGATTGTTGATATCAAACGGAGCAAACTCATTGTATGCATAGGCTATGGCAACGAAGTAATAATTGCGGTAATTCACCAGCCTTTTATCGCCGCCTTGCGCAAAGGCATCCTGTGAGATAACGAAGCTGTGACGGATACCACTATCCTTACCCACCACTTTAATCCTTGGCTCCCAGGTAGTATCGCTGATGTCCGTATTCTTCTCATAGTTAACGATCCTGGAAACACCATTTTTAAGATCGGTCTGGAATACCTCAATAGCAACTTCAGTATTAACCACGCCGGCTTCATTGAATATCTGTGCAGGCTGAACTTCTTTGTTCTTCAGCTGGAACACACGGTAACCTTCAAATTTGTACAGTGAGTCAGGGTGAACGATACCACCTTTTTTGGTAAGTGCGTTCACGCGATATTTCTGCTGGGATTTATCGTAGCCGAAACGCTCACCGTAGTTGGTGCTCACCGCATCATTTACCAGGTAGAAGATCAGCTTGCGATCCATTTCCCTTGTTACTACGCGCGGGGCCTCAGGACCTTCGATCGTTTTGAAATCGTTAATAAACAACGCCTGTGCCAGGTCATCTGCTGCCTTGATCTTCCTGAAGGAAACATTCGGACAACCACCTGTTTCAGATACCCAAACGGCTCCTATCGTGATATCGTTTACCACACCAGGTTCCAGTTTGAAAGGACCCGAGGAGTGAACGAAACGACGGTCGCCAGGTGCATTATTACAAGTACACTCCGACCACTCTGTTTTGTTACCCGGATCACCGTCAAATACAAAATTCGTTATAGGTCCTGAACCATACGCCTTCGATGGTACGTTAGCTCCTGTAAAATCATTGGTAAAACGCTGGCCGTTCGTAATAGAACCGGTCATGTAATTATATATATGCTGGCCGGTACGAGGATTACCTATGATACTGAAGTCATTATTATAATAGGTGAACGACTCCATACCCAATTCAATGGTGGTATCCTTTGTGGCACCGGGAGGACGATAAGTCTTTTTAGGTCCTTTAAAGAAATCCACACCTACCATCGGCACTTTATTACCATAATGGTTCACACCACCTATACCATCCTCGCTTTTTGCGTTGTACAGGATACCGAGGCCACGACCTACATCACAACCTATATAGTCATCCAGGTGATAACCAAGATCCGCATCCGTCCAGGTAGCAATGTAGGTGCTGTCCATGGTCAGGTTACCGCGGTTGATCAGGCGATAGTTATAAAAAGTCATATCATTCAGATAGTCTTTCGCAGCATAAGCGAAAGCGCTTGCCTGAACTTCAAGGCCTATACCTTCCGTTTGGGACTCACCTTTTACGTTACCCTTGTCGTTGAATACCCACCAGATGAACTGGTCACCATCAATATCCGGGTGTTCGCCGTTCTCAGGCTCATATATGTTATCCGCATCCAGGTCAACGAATGGGGCATAATCCTTATTGTCCGGAATGTTCAGCGGATTCTGGTTACGACCAATTGCATTCTGATTACCGCGTGCAGGCCATTGTTTGATCACTTCGTAGTCCGGAGTATTCAAGGCATCTGCCCAGCCCTGCAGCTCTTTGAACTTGGTGATCGTCTCCCGGTCTATTTTCCAGAAACGGTCCCACTCATTACAGGTAGCGGCATCGATGTTTCCACCTTCATCCAGTGGACCTGGCCAGTAGTCGTTACCGCTCTGGCGGTAGGTCTGCGCTGCCACTTTCAACTGTCCCTGCTGATCATATCCGCCGATCCATACCGAGCCTGCAAACAGCGAGTTCTTACGGCTGCCTTTGGGCACTTCGTAGCGTGCTTCTGATGTACCATTGTCCCACCACATGTCGCCGCCGGTCATCAACCTGGCCCTGATGTTGTTGATATCAAGGTCGATCGCTGCAGAGGCGGGTCTGCATGAGGCCGTTGTTTTCAACTGGCCGTTCTTAAGGCCGTTGCCGCCGCCATTGGCGCCAACATTGGGCCTTGCAACTGCCTCTGTAACTACACCCGCAACGGCTGCAAGCGACAGGGCAAACGCTAATCTATACTTACTCTTTAACATAACTATGAAGTTATTAATCAAACGGATTTTAGAAATTTAGTTGAAGACCGATATTAACCCTGCGGGGCAGGTTGATCCAGTTCGGGTTGTTCTGACCAACACCAAAGTTGGGACCTGTACTGATGCCATACAGATCAACAAATGATTGCGGATCAGTTTGGTTGTTTGTGAAGGCGATACCATTTGGTGAGGTCAGGTAGCCATCGTCATCAGGCAATCCTGTATAACCATTAACCCTTGTGATATCCCTGCGGTTCATCAGGTTGTAAACCAGTACATACGCATTCAGTACAAGTGGATCTTTAGGCTTCACACCCTCTTTCTTCTTCCCGAAAGCGAGCTTGAAATCTTTGTCCAGCCTCATATCAATGTTATAGTGCCAGGGCAGGCGGGAACCGTTCAGGTCGCCGGTGATCGTGCGGCCGATAGGCTCAGAATACCTGGTATAAGGCTCACCGCTGCGGGCGCTGAAAATGAAGTTTACACCTGCATTCTCCAGGAAATGAACATCACCTATCGCAGGGCCGGCACCGTCATCATAACGATAGTCGATGTTAGCAACGATCATATGGCGTGAATCGTAGTCAAGAGCTGTAGCAAAACGCATGTTGGGTAGTGATGCCGAAATGAAGTTACCCAGAACGGTGGCCTGGCCTACAAAGCTATTGCTGCCCCCATTTGCCGATGATGTACCCGAACCGCTACCCTCTGCAAACTGCAGGGTATATGCCAGGTTCATGCGGAGGTTACCAACCCTGCGCAGGTCGTAAACAACTTTCAAACCTTTCGTGGTTGAGAAATCGCGGTTACCAAACGTATAATAGGTCTTAGGCCATGCAAACAAGTAAGGACGAACCTGGATCATATCCTTACGCTCTTTATAGAATGCACTGAGTGTCAGCGCCGATTGCTTGGTCACTGTCTGCTGGAAACCTACCTCGTAGTCAAACAATTTTTCTGGTTTCAGGTCCGAGTTGGAAAGAACCACGCTATTATACTGCTCTAAGAAAAGATATTGAGTTTGCCTGGCAAACGCACCTGTCCTTGGACGCTGCACGATCACATCGTAGTGCGCATAGAACAATGCCTGGTCAGATATCGGGAACGAGAATTTAACACGTGGCATTACATTCACTTGCGGCGTGTAATCGGTAAACGAGCTGTTAGGATCAAAAGTAGAATCCGATATCCTTGTATTCCTGTTTACCAGGAAAGGCTGAGGATCGCGGCCGCCACTGTATTGTGTCAGCGTTTTCGGATCTTCGATCTGGCGGCCATATGGGTCGTACCAGTCATCGCCGTTACGATAACCTACCACAGACGGCTGGCTGGTTTCATTGGTATTTACATAAATAACATAGTCATCGCCGATATTGCTTGGATGGCCTCCGTTCAATTCGTTACGTGCAGCATTCTTACCATCGGCCATATTGCGTACTTCGTATAATGAGTACGGATCTTTCAACACCTTGGTATTGTTGTCAAAACGGTCAACACGCAGACCAATGTTGAATTGCATATCCTTATACTGGAATTTATCCAGGATATAACCGGCTATATAGTTAGGCCTGTAGGCACCAATATCCCTGGTATAGTTACCATTCGCATCTTTCTTGGTAAAGAAGTCGTTGAAGTTAACCTGGCCTTTTTGCTTTTTACCGGTGTAATCATACCCGTTATAACCAACAAACTGGTCGCCGTTGTTCAGCAATTCGTCTGCAGAGAAAAGGTCCAGCGAGAAAGTATTGGGATCATAAGCATCAACATTGATGAACTCAGTTTCACCTACGCCGAGTTTTTGCCTCAGGTTTTTGCTGAATTGGCTTTCGGCTGTATCTACCGCTATATAATTATACAATATCGTATCGGTAGGCCCGAAAGAAATATTACCATTCCTCCAGTCATCTGCAGTATAACGGTTACCTCCCACAATAAGTATCGGGTTGGCCTTGTCCTGTATAATATGCTGGTTAGCTCGCAGGCGCATCATTTGCCAGAGGCTTTGGCCCACGTTCATGCTGGCTTGAAAAGTGCGCTCTATACGTTGCTGGTACATCAGGCCAAACTCAATGGCGTGCCTTGTTTTGCCCGGCTGCAGGTCGAAAGATGCATCAACTGAAACTGCGAACTGGTCGCGTTGAGAATAGTTATAGCCACCGAGAGAGTAGCCTGTGTTTTCCCATAAGCCGTAAGTACGCGGCAATAATTGGCCGTTGATAAGGCCATTACGTGAAGGGATATCCTGCTGGTAGTTTACCGCCTCACCATAAACATTATAGTATTCGCTGGTATAATTAGCCAGCAGCGGGTTCAGCTCAGACCTTTCAAATGTGGCGCGTGTCGGTGTCCTGTCGCCACGGTAAATAACACCAATAAGGCCGGTACTATCATCTTTTGCACCTGCCTCATACGTCGGCATATATTCCTGGTTGAACTTACCGACATAATTATACTTGAACAGGTCTCTGCCGTGATCAGCATGCTCTGTCCTATCGTGTGTCGTCTGGTAATCGGCCTGCAGTGAATAGTATGCGTTCGAGATCAACGGCTTCCTGCCACCAGCTGTATCCATCGCATTCGATTTGCCGAAGCGCTGTGTCAGGCGAAGAAACCCACGTCCCGTCTGGTTAGTAAACGTCGGTATTGCGTCTGATGCGAACAGAGACCATATATAATAACCCGTGTTGCCAGCATATGCGCTCTGGCGATCATAGCTATAGTTACCACCGGCTGTTAAGTTCAGGTTCTCAGAAAGCTGGAAATCCAGCTTAGCATTCAGGCGGCCTGTTAGCGATTCCGCGTCCTGGCGTTTTTTGACTACTTCCAGGTCATCTGCCCTTACGAATTCCGTAGCGTAACGCAATGTAGGCGTACCGCTTGCAGTGGCTATCGGCACCAGCGGCCTGTCCTGCAGCTCTTTCATTTTTGCGTCTTTCACTTTATATACGCCCCCGTAAATAGGACGTGGATCCTCATCATATATGAAATCGGCGCCTACGAAGAAACCGGCGATCGGGCGTTTGGTAACGCTATCGATGCGTTTGCTGTACAGCGGGCCTGACAAAGTAACGTTGCCCAGGTTGTGGCCGTAACCGTCAACTGAACGCTCCAGCAGGACACCACCGCGGATCTTATCAGAGAAGCCTTTGGTAGTGATGTTAACCACACCGCCTATCGCGTCACCGTATTTTGCCGAAAGGCCGGAGGTGATCACGTCGATCTGGTCAATACTGTTTTGTGCAAGGTTTTTACCGGCATTGCCACGTACCTGGATACCATCTATTATATATAAGGTACCATCTTCGCGCGCACCCTGGATCTTCAGGCCGCCATCAACAGGGTCAGCATAAACACCACCGGCTGTTGCTGCTGCTCCATCAGTGGTACGTACGGGCATTTTTTCGATCTCTTCTGAGCTGATGGATTTACGACCGTCAGAATACGGATCGATCAAAGGGATTTTGTAATCGACTACAACAAACTCATCAAGCTCAGTCGTATTTAGCTCCATAGACGCATTGAGCTGCGTATTTTTATCCGATGACACGATCACGTTCGTTGTCTGGAAAGTTTTGTAAGAAGAAAATTTAATCTCAACTGTGTAGCGGCCCGGAGCCAGCGGCTTGATAAGGTAAATACCATCAATATCCGTTACTCCACCCCCTTTTGGAACATTCCCCTCGAGTACCCGGACAACGGCGCCTATCAAGGGCTCCTTTTTCTCATCCAGAACGGTACCGGTAATAGCACCCGGCTGTTGCGCAAATGCTGTGCCAGCAACACTTACAAACAGCAGCACCAGTAAATAACGTAGATTACGTGTCATATCCTGCATTAAATTATTATTAACCAAATGAACGGTAAAGATAAAAACTTCTGTTAAAAGTACTACCGGCCAACCTATTTTTTGTCAGATTACTGTTTGTTTTCCTTATATTATCCGACTGGAGTATATAACTTACTCCGCTATGACAATTTCGCTAATAGAACCTTGCTCATTTTGTAGAGCGCCTCGTAGCTATAACCTGCAATGTGGGGAGTGATAATAACGTTGGGCAGGTCCGCGATCTCGTTAAATATTTTTAAGTTTTCTTCGCCCATTTTCGACGGCGGCTCCTCCTCAAACACATCCAGGCAGGCGCCTAGTATCTTTCCGCTCAAAAGCCCGTCCAGCAACGCTTTCGAAGAAACAACCGATCCCCGTGCGGTATTGACCAGAATAAAAGGCTTGCGCATTTTCTCCGCAAAAGCCCGGTCGAAATAATGTACGGTATCATCCTGTAACGGCACGTGAAAACTTATAATGTCAGCTTCTTCGAAAACAGGCGAGAGATCATCGCAGCCTGTTACATATGCAGGAATATTACTACGATTGTATTTGTCATATGCCAGGATGGTCATATCGAAATTTTCCAGCTTCCGTGACAACGCACGGCCCGTATGCCCAAAACCGATGATGCCGATGGTTTTCCCCTCCAGCTCGTAGCCGCGGTTGGCGTCGCGTATCCATTTTCCCTCCTTTACTTCCTCATTACTGCTTACTATGCGCCTGTTCAATGCCAGCAGCATGCCCAATGCATGTTCTGCCACTGCATTCCGGTTGCCTTCGGGACTGCTATGGCAGGCTATACCCTTTTCGGTAGCATAAGCCACATCCACTATCTCCATCCCCGAGCCCATCCTGCCTATCCATTTCAGCTGCGGCGCCGCATCCAGCAACGTTTTGTTCAGTTGCAGCCTCGTTGAGGTAATAACGCCTACACAATCTTTGATCAGTCCAGGCGCCTCGTCCTGCGTAATTGACACATGCATCCTGCACTCGTAACCCGCGTCTGCGAGGCCATTGAGCAGTACTTCGTGTACAGGCGCGGCTATCAGAACTTTTCCCTTCGTCATTGGTATTGCTTGTGCAAGGCTACAAAATCTGCCACCGATAGTTGCTCGGCACGCTTGTCCATGATGGGGTCTGCCAATGCTTCTTTTTCAAGCGTGCTTTTCAATGCGTTCCGCAAAGTCTTCCGCCGTTGGTTGAATGCCGCTTTTACCAGGTTAGTGAACTTTCTTTTATCGGTGATGCCATAGGGATTCCCCGTGTTTTTTAACCTGATAACACCGCTCTTTACATTGGGTGGCGGAGTAAAACAATTTTCGTGAACATCGAATAAATATTGCACTTCAAAAAATGCCTGTATCAGCACGCTTAAAATACCGTATGTTTTAGTTCCGGAGCCTGCGGCCACCCGCTGCGCTACTTCTTTCTGGAACATGCCTATCACCTCATCCACATCGGGCTCCCATTCCAGTACTTTGAACAGGATGGGCGAAGAGATATTGTAGGGAAAATTGCCGATGATGCTGAAAGTTGATTCGAACGGAGCATCGGCTTTGAGTATGTCCTTCGATATGATGCGGCCTTGCAGGTAGGGATAAGTTTTCTGCAGGTATTGCACTTTTTCATCGTCTACCTCGATGGCTTTGTAATCCACATCCTTCAGCTCTATCAGGTACTTGGTAATGGCGCCGCCACCGGGGCCTATTTCCAGCAATTGCATGCCGGGCTTATGTTCCAGCGACGAGACTATCTTTTTGCACATGTTCTCATCGTGCAAAAAATGCTGTCCCAGGCTCTTTTTTAAAGTATATGGTTGTGCCAACAGAAAAAATATTACTCAGCACCAGCGCTTTAAACCGGCGAAGGCTGCAAAGTTAGGCTTAACTCACCAACCTATCGGCCTGCTGTATAAATTTGCAGCTACATAAAACCAAAGCATGGAATTCAAAATCTTACCAAAGGCAGGAAAAAAGCACCAGCTATACATTGTTGATGATGCAGCAGCCATCAAACAAATAGCCGACCTTGATGCAACCGAAAAGAAATTCACCACCAATGCTTTTAACAGCGAGCAGTCCTATATTTCCATAAACCAGTACAACCGCTTTATACTGGTATACTTCGTGCGCAATAAAAAAACAGACTGGCAGACTGCCGAGAGCTGCCGCAAAGCCGGCGCAGAGCTTTCCGGCCTGCTTAACCGCCAGAAACTGGTAGAGATCGTACTGTCCAATCTTTCCAATCGCGGGCATGCTGCTTACCACTGAATGTGTGGTTGCAGACAAACCTAAGA
>CAMPKG010000072.1 GCA_946887085.1 uncultured Sphingobacteriales bacterium | reverse complement strand
GATACGACGAGCAAAAACCTGCTCAGATCGACAACACTCTATAACAAATTGGCGGATATTTTTTATGACATACCCAGCTGTGAAAACAACCTGAAACAGTTGAATCAGTTCAATCACGACTAATCTGAGGTTCAGACGGAATTGAATTATCTGAACCCCCTATAAGAAAAACACCGAACAGCGGACGTAAATTGATACAACAGAACATATTACCTTTGCCCCTTACTTATGAAAATACTTTTACAATACCTCTCTAAACATAAATGGCTGATCGTGCTGGCGCTGGTCCTTGCTGCCATCAACCAGGTCTTTTCCCTGCTCGATCCATATATCTTCGGTAAGTACATCATCGACCCATTTGCCAAACAACCCGGCAAATGGACACAGGAACAATTCATCAACGGAGTGATGTGGGGACTGTTGCTGCTTATCGGTACGGCAATGATATCGCGGATAGCCAAGGCCTTCCAGGACTATAGTGTCAACGTTATTATTCAGAAATTCGGCGCCAGGCTGTATACCGATGGACTTCGCCATGCGCTCCGCCTGCCATTTTCGGATTTTGAAGACCAGCGTAGTGGTGAGACATTGTCGATACTGCAGAAAGTGCGAACCGACTGCGAAAAGTTCATTAACGCCTTCGTAAACATATTGTTCACCACTATAGTGGGCATAGTCTTCGTAGTTATTTACGCCATCAGCCTGAGCAGCTGGCTGGTGCTGATCTACCTGGGCGGCGCTTTGATACTTGGCTGGCTTACCAGCCTGCTGAGCAGAAAGATCAAAGTGATACAAGGCAGCATCCTGAAAGAAACTACCGCTCTTGCGGGAAGCACCACCGAAAGCCTGCGGAATATTGAACTAGTAAAAAGCCTTGGCCTTACCCACCAGGAAATAAACCGCCTCAATGCCACTACCATAAAGATACTCGGCCTTGAATTGAAGAAAGTTCGCGGTATCAGGTCCATATCTTTTGTGCAGGGTACTTTTGTCAACTTCCTGCGCCAGTGCATCATGTTTGCACTCTTGTATTTCATCTTTCAAGGCAAGCTTACGCTGGGCCAGATGATCACGATGCAGTTCTATACGTTCTTCATTTTTGGACCCTTGCAAGAGCTTGGCAATGTTATCCTGGCGTGGCGCGAGGCAGAGGCATCGCTCAACAATCTGAAAACACTGATGGCTAAACCTGCTGAAGCGAAACCCTTACATCCTGTTGCTATCAACGGCATCCAGCGCATGCGCTTCGACGAGGTAAGCTTTCAGCACAACACCGCTACTCGCCCGGCACTTGAAGAAATATCATTTGAAGTAGAATTGGGACAAACCGTTGCCTTTGTGGGACCTTCCGGCTCGGGAAAAACGACACTGGTAAAACTATTGGTAGGTTTATACCAACCAAAAACCGGGAAGATATCTTACAACAATGTACCAGGCGGCGATATCGACTTCGATGAGCTGAGACACCAGATAGGCTTTGTGACGCAGGACACGCAATTGTTCTCAGGCACTATCAAAGAGAACCTGCTGTTCGTTAACCCCGACGCCAGTGATGAGCAGATACGCGAGGTATTGCAGAAAGCCGCCTGTCAAAACCTGTTGGCTCGCGCCGAGAACGGCATTGACACTATGATAGGAGAAGGTGGATTAAAACTGTCAGGCGGCGAGCGTCAAAGGTTGTCGATCGCACGCGCATTGCTACGCCATCCGAGATTGATGATATTTGATGAGGCCACCTCTGCACTCGACTCGTTGACCGAGGAAGAAATATCTTCCACTATCCGCAACATTACGCAACAACGCCAGCACATTACTGTCATGATCGCCCACAGGCTGTCTACCATCATGCATGCGGATAGAATATTTGTACTTGAGAAAGGTCGCATTGTGGAAACAGGCAGTCATGCTTCGCTGATAGACGAAAAGGGATTGTACTACGCTATGTGGCGCCAGCAGATAGGCGAACGTAAAGACGTACAGCCCAGACTGCAAAAAGTATAACAATTCCTCAATGGAGTAGGACGAGCTAGAGCACAATGTTCTGCAACAAACTGCTTTTGCCGGGATAGTCGGTATTGTAATGCAGGCCGCGGCTCTCCTTTCGGAACTGCGCACTCTTTACGATCAGGTAACCAACAGTTATCACGTTTCGCAGTTCGCAGAGCTGAGGTGATACTGTGGCGGACTTGTACAGATCTTCTGTTTCGGAGTGAAGCAGGTCCAGGCGGTTCATCGCGCGTTGCAGGCGTACGTCGTTGCGAACGATGCCCACATAATCGCTCATGATCTGTTGCAGCTCTTTGAGGCTTTGTGTGATGAGGATCATTTCCTCCGGATCGGTAGTACCTGAGGCATTCCAGTCAGGTATATCTTTTCTAAATGAGATGGCGTCGATCTTCGAAGCAGCATCTGCTGCACTACGGTGCGCGAACACCAACGCCTCGAGCAATGAGTTCGATGCAAGGCGGTTGGCGCCGTGCAATCCTGTACTTGCGCACTCGCCACAAGCGTACAGGTTGCGGATTGACGTGCAGCCGGCCAGGTCGGTCTTGACGCCGCCACAGCAATAATGTGCCGCAGGAGCAACCGGTATATAATCTTCCATTACGTCGATACTAATGCTTTTGCATTTGGCGTAGATGTTTGGAAAATGCTCTTTGAATTTGTTGGGATCCATGTGCGTACAGTCGAGGTATACATGTTCTGTACCCGTACGCTTCATCTCGTTATCTATCGCACGTGCTACCACGTCGCGTGGCGCGAGATCAGCACGGGCGTCGTATTTGGGCATAAAGGGTTCGCCTGCTTTGTTGCGTAGTATGCCGCCATCACCGCGCACCGCTTCTGTTATCAGGAAGGATGGACTCACACCAGCCTCGTACAACGCCGTCGGGTGAAACTGAATGAATTCCATGTTCTCAATCCTCGCCTTGGCACGGTAAGCCATGGCAATACCATCTCCCGTTGCTATCCTAGGATTGGTGGTGGTTCTGTAACCCTGCCCAACGCCACCCGCTGCCATCACCGTCACTTTAGACAATATCTTCTCGATATTGTGGTTTTGCAGGTTAAGGGCGTAGACCCCGTAACATTCTATATCGGGCGTTGACTTTGTAATGAGCTGGCCAAGGTGGTGCTGTGTAATGATATCGAGAACGAACCAGTGGTTATGTATCTGAATGTTAGCATGCCGTTTTGCTTCTTCCACTAATGCACGTTCTATCTCAAAACCGGTAATGTCTTTATGATGCAGTATCCTAAACTCAGAGTGCCCACCCTCTTTGCCACGCAGGTAGTCGCCCTCTGCATTCTTATCGAACCTCGCTCCCCAATCAATTATCTCGTCAACACGTTTAGGACCTTCTTTCACAACTATCTCTACCACCTCGGTGTTGCAAAGGCCATCACCCGCTATCAGCGTATCGTCAATGTGTTTTTCAAAACTATCTTTCTCCAGGTCGTTAACAACAGCTATGCCGCCTTGTGCATATTTTGTGTTGGTCTCATCGGTATTGGCTTTGGTTAGTATCGTTATCGTCTTATCAGGAAACTGCCGCGCCATCTTCACGGCAAAAGTTAAACCTGCTATACCTGAACCTATGACTAAGAAATCTGTCTGTACCATAAAACAAAAGACGGCCCTTTGGAGAGCCGTCTAAGTTAAATCATTTGAAGTTATTGCTAGAAGGTTGAGGTGATACCTAAACGAACACCGCTGAACGCAGGCTCATAGCGGCAAACACCACCGGTACAGTTGATACCTTCCACTTGCTTCACATAAGCAGCAGTAAACCGATGCGGGCCTTTTGTAAAGGCAGTGAAGATATTGTAATAGTGATGACCACCCGTTGTTGCGGCCGGGCCGGGACTGGTATTGTACATGTCGGAAATAGCAAATGACCACTTCGGTGCTATGTTGTATTCGATAAGGCCGAATATCCATGAGCCGTAATCCTGCTCGGTATGCTGGTATTCCCACTGTGTGCGTATAGAGTTCTTCGTATTGATGCGGTAAGTCAACTCGAAGAATGGTATCAATGAATGCACGATGGGCACACCTGCTTTAGCCTGGTAGATCTCCTGGTTGTATTGCATATATTGCACACCACCTGCCAGCACGAAGTCATCCCAGCCACGGTATTCCGCATCACCGTACGCTTCGCGGTATAGCACTTTCTCTTCAAGCGTATTGATATGGGTGTAGTTTAATGTAATGCTCAGATCATCGTTTGGCGCCAATAGGATATCGCTACCTAATGCAAGCTCTGATATATCCTGTGATGCAGGCGTATAACGAGCCATCAGCCTTTGCGGACGAAGCCTCGCAACAATCGGTTGCCAGTTGAGCAAGCCGCGTATCAGCACTTCGTTGGGAGACGTGCGCATCACAAAGTTCTCGGTGCGCTTACCGGTGAAGTTGATCGCGAAGCCTTTGCGGGCATAACCGAGGGTACTGAACAATACATTACCATCATGATCCTGCAGCGTATTGTCGAGCACGATGGCTTCGTTGGTCTTGTATGCGCCCTCTACATACCATGATACATCGCCCCATGTAAGTGTATTATAAGCGGTGAATGCATACATATTGTATTTGGGTACAAAACGAGATGGCAGCGGCTGATTATTGATGGTAGGCACGATCTGGTCGATCGAGGTCTGGTCGAGCGTACGGTTGAGTACGCCGAAACCTGGTGTCACGTGTACTTTTTCACCAAGGCTAAAATCGCCTTCTGCGTTCAGGCCTTTAATTATAGGCTTATACCTGTCGAACAGGAATTTTGACTGGCCGGTGAATGCCTTAACATATATGTTATCAGTTACCTGGTAACGGAGATGAAGGCCAACAAGCGCGTTGTCTATCAACAGGCCCCGGTCTTCGTAGGAGCGGAATAAGATACCACTGCCAATCTGGTCGTAAATATATCCAGCTGTTATCGTGAGATCGTTGAACTCTTTGCTTAAGCTCCATGCGCCGATACCAAAACCTGTCAGCGCCTGTGTCGGGTTATACAGATTGGAGTTGTGAAATGCATCGGCCCGGAGAGTGGCAGTGAATCCTTTATAGTTATAACGCAGTCCTAACCAGGCTTCTCCACCGCTGAGATAGTTATCATAAAGCGGATTTTTGTCTGCATGAATAAGCGAATCTCTCTGAAAAAAATTGACGTTAGCCATTAGATCCCCCGTCAAACTCCCTTGCGCAAAAGCACCTGTAGACATCAGCGCCAATGCAGAAAACAAAATATTTTTTTTCATCAACTGATGGTTAAACCCTAAAAAAATTGGAAATTTAGAACCTTTGGCAAACTTTGGCAAGGATTTGGATTCTTTTATTTTAAAACACAAGCGTTTATGAAAAAACTGATCGCAGCAGGCATGGCTTTGTTCTGTGCCACTGCGCTGCACGCCCAAACTGTAGAATTGCCTACCACGCAGATCAAGGACATGAATTCGAACAAAAAAGTAGGATTCAATGAGACTGTCGAGCCAGGCAAAGTGACTTTTATCAGCTTTTGGGCCACATGGTGTGTTCCATGCAAAAAAGAGATAAAAAACGTAAGAGAGAAACTTCCTAAATGGAAGCAAGAGGCCGATTTCAACTTTATGACTATCTCTATCGATGAGTCGCGCGCGGAAGGCCTGGTTCGCAGCTATGCGAAATCGCAGGGTTGGGACTTCCCTTATTACATCGACCCAAACTCTGATCTGAAACGGTCTTTGAACTTCCAGACAGTACCGTTTACCATGATCATTGATAAAACCGGTAAGGTTGCCTACATGCACTCCGGCTACGAGGAAGGAAGCGAGGAAGAAGTATTTGCCAAGATCAAGGAACTGGCCAAATAAAAATGATATTCTAAAATCTAAAAGAGGCTTTCCAATTGGAAAGCCTCTTTTAATTGAAATATATTCCCCTGAATTAGTTCGGTGACAACCCGCTTATGGTTGGGTAGTATGCCTTCTGAAGATCCCAGATAATTGGAGAACTTTCTATCAAACCGTTGATGTTGTGTTTCCACTGCAATACTCCGGAGCTGTCTAAGGCATACATATGCTTGTCGTGACTACCGAAGTAAACTATACCATTGTGAATGAGTGGTGTAGCCTTAATCAACGCATTAGTTTTATAACGCCATTTTTCTTTTCCATCGATAACATTCAAAGCATAGAAATTATAATCGTAGCTGCCGAAGTAGATCGTGTTACGGTCAGCAACCGGCGATGAAACAACACGGTCTTCTGTTTTGAATATCCAACGCTCTTTGCGGGCAACTGTATCAAGGCAATACAAGTTGTTATTATTGCTACCGAAAATAACGTTACCGCCATATACTATTGGCGATGAAAGTATAGGACCGCTGGTAGCATAATCCCAAACCAAAGCCCCACTATTAGCATTCAATACGTACATCTTACCGTCGTGGCTGCCTACGAAAACAAATGGATCGCTGACAACAGGGGAAGAGGTAACCTTACCACCCGTTGTATACTGCCAGCTGACTGCACCAAGATTTCCAATATCTAACGCTGTAACTGTGTTACCAGCACCAAAAATCAGCAGGTTATTATAGATCGTCGGAGAAGATACGATCCCACCTGTTCCTACCGGGGTTTTCCAAACAATTTGATCATCAATCGTATTTACCGCGTACATAGTATCATTTAAAGAACCGATGTACAATGTGCCGGCATTGACCATGGGGGAGGAAAGAAATTTGAAAAAATTGTGGTTCCCATACCAATATTTCTTTATTTCCTTACCCCGTTTGGCGTCGATCTTGATAAGTGTATCGCTGGTTGGTATATATAGAAAATCACCAACAACTACTGGTGTTGATTCTACGTGACGGTCAACATTGTATTCCCACTGTTTTGCTCCGGTCGTAGGATTGAGAGCGTACAAAAACTGGTTCTGACTTGTGATAAATAATGAAGAAGAAAAGGTTTCAGGTAATTTTTCATCTTTACTGAACTCGCTCTTCCTGCATGCAGATATCAGTAGAGTCGCAGCCGTAAAAAATGCCAAATATTTCATCCAACGTTGCGGCATGATTCGAAAATTATTGATTATTTAAGTAATGCAAAATAGGCGTTTTAGTCTTTTATTGCAAGAAGGTATAAAAAAAATCCGGTCTTTTTATCTTAAAAAGACCGGATTTTACTGTATTTGGTTTGCAGTCTATGCTATCATCTTCTCTTTTTGGCGTTTCAGGCGGGTTGCCATTGAGTCAAGCGCAGAATCAAAAGACTCTTCAAAAGTTTTGGTCTGGTGTTTTACAAAAAATGAGTGTTTAGG
Organism: uncultured Sphingobacteriales bacterium; assembly: GCA_946887085.1. The sequence goes on along the minus strand of CAMPKG010000072.1, from coordinate 4,678 downwards.
TATGTTGACCTTGATCTCCGCTACCTTGTCTTTTATCTGGTGCACTACGTTATCCAGCTTCAGGTACACCTCCACGCTGATGATATGGTCATGAAATGTCCGCAGTTTTTCGATCTTCCGGTTCACATGCTCGATTAATTTGGTGTCTGCATCGAAGTGCACGGTTTGGATTTGCACGTTCATATGGTCGTTTTTTATGGTTAAGAAAATGGTGTCAGCCTCGCGGATGATTCAATTTATGGATCTCCTTGAGCTTTTCAATATTGTTGTGGGTATACACTTGTGTGGCTGCAAGGCTGCTATGGCCAAGCAGGTCTTTAATCGCCTGAATGTTCGCACCGTTGTTCAGCAAATGTGTGGCAAACGTGTGGCGAAGCACATGGGGGCTTTTCTTCTGTAGAGTTGTTGCGATATTGAGATATTTTTTGATTGTTCGATAAACATACATAGGATACAAAGGTTCTCCGTTTTCCATCACCAGTAAATGACCATTGTCAGCCACTCCTGCTTTTCTCTTTTCAGCTATATACTCCCTGATAGCGTCAGCCAGCAATTCATGGATCGGTATCAGCCTTTCCTTGTTGCCTTTACCTAGTACTCTTATCTGGCCCAGGCTCCATTCGATATCGATCTCCTTCAACTGCAATAGCTCCTGGCGGCGCATGCCGGTTTGATAGAACAACTCACAAATAAGGCGGTCTGTGGCACCTTTGAAACCTTCTTCAAACTGTACTTCCTCCATTAGGAACTCGGCTTCCTGTTCCTTTAAATAAGCAGGAAGGCGTTCGGGCGATTTAACGGCATGCAACTGTTTTACGGGATTTTTCGACACCGTTTGCTGGCGCATCAGGTATTTATAAAATGAATTGAGGCTGGAAAGCTTGCGGTTGAGTGTTCGCGGAGCTTGTTTTTCGTCCTTTAGGGCTGCCAGCCAGCTCCGCACATGGAAGTGGCTGATGCTCTTTACCGAATCTATACTGAACTGGGCTGAAACGTATTCCCGGAACTGCTCCAGGTCTGTTTGGTATGATATCAGGGTATGGGGGGAGAATCTTTTCTCAAACCTCAGGAACTGTAAGAAATCTGTTACCCTTTGACCTATCATAGAAAAACCTGGTACTGTAAATATAGCTATTTACGGTACCAGGCGCAATAGTATTTCCTGATAGAAATGTTAATCTTATTAATCTTCCAGTTTGCCTGAAGCAAGCTGCTGGCGGTAAACCGCCTTCAACACTTCTGTACGACGTTTTACAGAAGGTTTAGTGAAAGACTGGCGTTCACGCAATTGGTTCAGGATACGGGCTTTTTCGTACTTCTTCTTGTACTTCTTCAGCGCCTTATCTATGTTCTCGCAGTCTTTTGAATCGATGATCAGCATAACTTTATATACCCCCTTTTGGTAATTTAGGAATGCAAAGGTAAGAAATTATCTCATTTAAGCAAAGTTTTTAGGCGAAACCCTTCAAACTGGATAATTTTGAGGAAATTACAGCGTTAGGAAATGATGATGAACAGGATAGCCCCTATTTTATTTGCCATTCTGGCCCTGGCCTCGTGCAAAAAATACGAGGATAAGGTAGGCACCGCCGGCGACCAACTGAATAATCGCTACTGCAACGACCCTGACGCCGTCAACTACAACTGGGGCTTCCCCGGAAAACCCGACAATACGCTTTGTTTCTACCCCACCGACAGCCTGATCGGCACTTATTTATTTCGTGATACCATCTTCTATTCGCAGGAAATGAGGTTGGCGCGCTACGATAGTTTTGAAGTGGCGTTGGAGCTGATAAACCGCAAACGGTTTCGCTTCCGAGCCCTGAATACTGGTTTGTTCTGCGCAATTGATACCGTGAACTTTACCGCAGACAAGTTCTTTAAAGCGACCGCCGACTCCACGTTGATAATGCCGGATTCGATTCTCGTACCGGGCCAGGCGCTTAAATGCCGCAAGGATACGCTATCGGGCTACATCACTACCACCAGCCAGAACGACAAAACGATCAAGATCAACTTCGCTGTTGTTTCCGATACCGGTTCAAAGCTTACTTACCATATAGGTACTGCTACTAAGATCAAGTAATTCCATGTTCACAGGTATAATCGAGGCTGTAGGAACTGTAAAACAGGTAACCCATAACGGCTCCAACATTGATATCGAAATGAACTGCCAGTTTACCGGGGAGCTCAAACCCGACCAGTCGGTAGCGCACAACGGTGTATGTCTGACAGTCACCAATATCAATGCCAATACATACAAAGTCACAGCCGTGGCCGAAACTCTGGCCAAAACCAACCTCGGCAACTGGCAGGCAGGCGACAAAGTGAACCTGGAACGCTGCCTGAAAGTTGGCGACCGCCTCGATGGACATTTCGTACAGGGCCATGTAGATACTGTTGTCACCTGCACCCACAAAGAGACCCTCGAAGGAAGCTGGCTCTTCCGCTTCAGCTTTCCGACGGAGTTTGCCGCTCTGATCGTGGAGAAGGGTTCTATTTGCCTGAACGGTGTCAGCCTGACCGTGTTCAACGTTACAGATAGCGAGTTCACCGTAACCATCATACCGTATACTTACGAGCATACCAATTTCCACGCACTACAGCCGGGCAGCCTCGTCAACGCCGAGTTTGATATACTGGGCAAATACCTGCTGCGCCATCAATCTGTTTCAAAGAACTAATACCTTTGCCGCCATATGCAGAAGCCTGATCCAAAACCGGTTTACGACGTCGTTATTATAGGCGCCGGTGTGGGCGGGCTTACTGCGGGCTCTCTGCTCAGCAAGGCTGGCTTCTCCGTCTGCATATTGGAGAAAGAGCCTCACGCCGGCGGCTATCTCGCAGGTTTCCGCCGTAAGGATTTCAGGTTCGATACTGCCATACACTGGCTTAACCAGTGCAACCCCGGCGGTATGGCCCGCAAGATCTTCGACCTGCTAGGCTCCGACCACCCGAATGCCGTACCGCAGAGACGCATCAGGCGGTACAAGGGCGAGACCCACGACTACCTGCTCACCAACAGCCCCAACGAACTGCGCGACCAGTGGATCGCAGAATTTCCGCACGAGAAGGACGGCATCATCCGCTTCTTCAAGGCTGCCGAAAAGCTCGGACGCTCTTTCAACGAGTTCAGCACCATCTTCCGTTCCGAAGAGACCATGACCTTCTTCGAGAAGATGAGCAATAAGCTGGCCCTGCTGAAGTTCGCGATGCCGTTCATTCCCTTCATCAGCTATACCGGCGAGAAGGGTATTAAGAAAGGCCTCAACAAATTCTTCAAAGACGAACGCCTTCAAAAAGTGTTCTCCTCCGAAACCGAGCTGCTCTCCTGCCTCGTGCCTATCGGCTGGGCCTACTATGGCGACTATCAAAGTCCCCCGGTAGGCGGCGGCCAGGTGATACCGGAGTGGATGGAGCATATCATCAACTTCTACCGCAACGACATCTTCTACAAGAGCAAGGTCAACCGCATACTGCTCGATGGTGACACTGCCCGGGGCGTCAGCTTTGAACATCGTGGCGAAACCTTCGAGGTGCGGAGCAAATACGTAGTGGCTGCCTGCGATATAGAAGCCCTCTACGAAAAAATGCTACCCGAGACTATCATCGCTCCGAAGTTCAAGCAGAAGCTGCGCGATGCCGAGCTATATAGCTCTTCGGTCACTGTTTCCATCGCGCTCGATTGCCCTACTGAGCAACTGGGCTTCAACGAAGAGCTGGTGCACATAGCAAGCGAAAGCGTACCCCGCGGCGAACATGCAAGCGGCAACCCGCACACCAGCGAGATCAGCATCCTCGCCCCTTCCCTGCGCGACAAAACACTGGCGCCCGAAGGCTGCGGCACGCTCACGCTGTTCATGCCCGCGCAAATGAGCTACAACAGCGAATGGCTCACTGCCCGCGATGAGCAGGGCAACTACGTACGCGGAGAAGAGTACAAAAAGCTCAAGTCCGACATTGCCGAGATACTCATCAAACGCGTGGAAGACGAGCTGGCTCCCGGGCTCCGCCAACACATACTTTTCTACGATGTGGCCACGCCTGTCACCCACTGGCGCTATACCGGCAACCGCAACGGCACCATGATGGGCGCCAAACCGGGCCGTAGTAATATGCAGGCCAAGATCGCGCACTACCACACCCCGGTGAAGAACCTGCTACTGGGCGGCCACTGGGCCGAGTTGGGCGGCGGTGTCCCCATTGCCGTAAAAGCTGGTGCCAATGCATCGCTGCTGATACTGCAGAAGGAGAAACCCGAGGCCGCCAAACTGCTGGCCGCCTACATGGATGGCAAGGCTCCTGTCGAGACCATCCACAACTCTCCGCACTTCCTCCCCTATGACAACTCCTGGACCCGGGAGCTAACACCAGCGGAGAAAAAAGCAATGAGAACGTCTGGAACCTCAGATTAAGCTGATTAAACTGATTTGCCTGTCCTGGAAGGTTGTCGAAAGTTGTCGGTTTTGTCATAAAATTTCACCAACCACCACCATACGTCTACCCCACGAAACGTCATTGCGAGAGAGTATCTGCGACGGCAGATACGTCCGAAGCAATCTCGCCACGCGTTGGGAATGGATATTCTATGTTCAGTTTGATTCACGAGTGACAATTGAGACCAATCCGAATTTGTTATAAAATGTTGTCTATCTAAGCATGTTTTACTTTCCATGTC
>CAMPKG010000071.1 GCA_946887085.1 uncultured Sphingobacteriales bacterium | reverse complement strand
CCGCTACCACCCTGCGCACCGCGCGCAGTAACATGTAAAAAAGTTACGCCCGCAGGCACGTTATATGTCTGCATCCCTCCAGTAAAACTGAAAGTGATAGATGTCTGGCCTGCGGCATTTGAAAATATCCCAAGCATCATTAACAAAGGCACCAGGCCGCGCATAAATCTCGTCATAGGTATAGTTTGGAGGGATAAAAATATAGCGGCAGAATATATAATTTATATCAATAACAAATCATTTACAAATGGCATAGGCTCTCGCCTTAAAAATCCTACTTTGCCAAAAACGTAATATTACCCTTGCCAAGGCGCTGTGGCTCATATTCTAAAGAAGTTATTGAGGATTGTCCTTATAATATTGTTTTTTTCACTGCATAATCTGAGGATAAGACAACCACCCAACGATCTGCTGTTTTTCGTTCTTATAACAAACAACAGCGCTGAAGCGCTTCGTCCAACTCCTCTTTATGCGCCCTGAAACCTTCACCAACGGGCATCAGCCAACGGAAAGTGCTATCTCCGAATTGTAGCCATTCGAACCGTTTGGTGCTTGTCCAGGTACCGTAATAGTCGACGCCGGCGCGTACGGTAACCATGCTATCTATTACGCATCTGCGCTCAAACTCCCTTCCTTCCAGCATGGCTTCCTGAAGCATGTCATTGTACAGTGTCAGGCTGTCCATCATCTCTTGAAATACATCGCAACAAATGACAAATGATGACCAAACCTCGTCTACATGCGTTGTACCATCAGGCGCCATGTAAATGCGGGGCACGCTCCGGTAAAATCGCATGGCGTCTTTGTTATTACAGAGATTGCTTCGCCGTTCGCATTCAATACGTAGCCGGTTTTCTAAAACCGGCGGTTGCTGCGCATTCTGTTCTTCCTCCTGGCAGGAGCAAAATACCAGCGCCAGAAAAATTATTTTCAGATGATTTGATGCTCTCATATATATGTGATTTATCATAAAGTTACCGGATAGTTGTCAACAATCCCCTATATTTGCTAAAGCGTACCCCGGCAATATTAGCTCACCCCTGTATCTAAGACTTGCCACTGTTTCTCAATCAACAATGCGCTGATCCGTAGCCGTTCCCATTGGGAATGATTTTTACATTAAGCTTTTAACTTTTACAATCTAATGGAATACAATACTACGCGCAGCAAACTGCTGATGCCCGAATACGGAAGAAATGTGCAGCGGATGGTGGAATACCTGATGACGCTCGAGGACCGCGATCAGCGCAGGCGCAATGCTGAAGCCATAATCGAACTGATGGGTACGCTGAACCCGCACCTCAAAACCATAGAGGACTACAAGCACAAATTGTGGGACCACCTGGTACAGATGACCGACTTTAAACTGGATGTTGATGCACCGTATCCTCCGCCAACTCCCGAAGAACTTTACAAGAAACCGGAACCATTGCCGTATCCGCAATCGAGCATTCGGCATAGGCATATGGGTAAGAACCTGGAAGCGCTTATAGAAAAAGCACTCGCAGAGAAAGACCCTGAAAAAAAACAGGGCTTCACCCAAGCCATCGGTTATTACATGAAGCTTTCTTATACCAACTGGCACCGCGAGCCCGTTCATGATGACATGATCAAAACTGAACTGGCTGCACTTACTAATGGGGAACTGCAATTTGAGCCGGGTGGGTTCCGTGTATACTTTGATGCACGTGCTAACTTCAAACAACAACAGCAGCAGCAGGGTGGTGGCCGCAACCGCGGATACAAAGGCGGCGGAAATCAAGGCAATCGCGGTGGTGGTGGAAATTACGGTGGCGGAAATAGCTACAACAAGAATCGTAAGTTTAAGAATAAAAATAAATAACCTGCATTATGGGTGCATTTGAGATCAGGGGTGGGCACGCACTGAAAGGTACCATCATTCCTCAAGGAGCCAAAAACGAAGCCTTGCAGGTATTGTGTGCAAGCTTGCTCACTGATGAACCGGTGACTTTTAACAATGTGCCCGATATACTCGATGTTAATACTTTAATAGAACTGCTGGCCGAAATGGGCGTAAAAGTCGACCGTCCATCGCGTAACACCGTAGTATTGCAAGCCACCGAGATAGACACCAATTATTTTGCTGATAAATCGTTTAAGAAAAAATCCGGCAAACTTAGAGGGGCCGTTATGCTGGCAGGACCCATGCTTGCCCGTTTCCGCAAGGCGCACATACCCCAGCCCGGTGGCGATAAAATAGGCCGTCGCAGGCTGGATACGCATATCCGCGGCTTTGAAAGATTGGGCGTTAGTTTTGATTTTGATTCGGAGGAGCACCTGTTTACACTCGATGGCACCAACCTCGCCGGTGCGCACATCATGCTCGAAGAACCGTCGGTTACCGGTACTGCCAACATCATCATGGCGGCCGTACTTGCAAAAGGCGTTACAACTATCTACAACGCGGCCTGCGAACCTTATGTGCAGCAACTTTCGCGCATGCTGAACAGTATGGGCGCACGTATCAGCGGTATCGGCTCTAATATGCTAACCATTGAAGGCGTTGAAAAACTGAAAGGCTGCACTCATACGCTACTGGCCGATATGATCGAAGTAGGTTCGTTCATTGGCCTGGCAGCGATGACCCAAAGTGAGCTCACCATTAAAAATGCCGGAGTTCAGCATCTGGGTATTATACCCGAGACGTTTGAGCGCCTGGGCATCAAGCTTGAAATAAATGGCGACGATATTCATGTGCCTGCTCAGGATCATTATCGAATGCAAAAATTCATTGATGGTTCGATACTTACAGTATATGATCATCCATGGCCCGGCTTTACCCCGGACCTTTTAAGTATTATCCTGGTGGTGGCAACACAAGCAAAAGGCACAGTGCTGGTGCATCAGAAGATGTTCGAAAGCCGACTTTTCTTCGTCGATAAGCTGATAGAGATGGGTGCACAAATTGTACTGTGTGACCCGCACAGGGCAGTTGTTATTGGCCTTGACAGGCAAGTGCCATTACGCGGCATTATTATGTCATCACCCGATATCCGTGCGGGTGTTGCACTGCTGATTGCAGCACTCTCGGCGCAAGGCAAGAGCATTATCCAAAACAACGATCAGATAGACCGCGGATATGAACGAATAGATGAGCGTTTGAATGCGCTGGGTGCCGACGTAAGACGTATAGACTAATTACCAGTCCTTACGCCTCATTTGCTTTTTTTCAGATTCTTTGCGCTTCGTTTCGAGGCGCTTTTCTTTCGCTGCCTTTGAAGGCCGTGTAGGTTTTCTCTTTCGGGGACGAACAAGTGCCTGTGTAACTAACGCCTGCAGTTTGCTAAGGGCAATGTTTTTGTTCTCCAATTGCGAACGTGTTTCACTGCTTTTTACAATAAGGTATCCTTCTTTGTTTATGCGGTTCTTTAGCTTATCGTTGATCCAACCTTTCTCTTCAGGTGTCACAGCTATTGAACCATCAACATGCCACCATGCTTCTGCCATGGTTTCTACTTTGTTGACGTTCTGCCCGCCTTTACCACCACTACGTGCGGTCTTGAAAAACACTTCGGAAGTCAGGTCGCGCATTAAAAATCCTCCTCTTCGTCTTCTTCTTCATCGCTCAGGCGGATATTGAGCATGCTGCCCAACATGTCAGCAAAAGAATAGCCACCGGCCTCTACGCCTTTCTTGCTGATCAGCGAGAATTCTGAAAGGCCATGGAGTAAAAACTCCATGAGTAATGCGGACTGTTCATCATCTGCTTTCGGATAGAACTGTTTTACGGCTGCAGATAATCCATCAACCTCGCAAAGTTTCTGCCAGTACACTTCATCTTTTGCGTCCTGCAATAGTGCTACTTCATTTCTCTTTCCAAACCAATCTATGACCGATTGATACGGATTGGCTTTTGCTTTTTGGTTAGCCAGCTTTTTAAAGGTTTGGGGATCTGGGAAATATTGAATGAATACAGCCCTGATCGCTAAACCGAGCAACCTGTATGCTACATTCAATGGTCCTTCCTGCTCGCCTTCGTATACCAATTCGATCTTACCAGTAATCGAAGGAATGATGCCTAAAAGATCTGCTATACGCACCATTGTACGGTCATTGCCGTGTCGCAACGCGCGACGCTCGGCCGTACTCACAAGATTTTCATAAGCGGAAATAGTCAGACGCGCGGACACACCGCTTTTCTGGTCCACATATTCGCTCTTGCGCGCTTCAATCGCAATCTGCTCAATGATGGTTTTGCAGAGATCGGGTACCTCAACTTTTTGCAATTGTTCATCTAAAACATCAGCTTCCTGGGAAGTGATTGCTTTGGATATATCAATAGTCTTCGGATAGTGTGTGATGATCTGGCTTTCGATACGATCTTTCAAAGGTGTTACAATGCTTCCGCGGTTTGTATAGTCTTCCGGATTTGCGGTGAATACAAATAGAATATCCAACGGCATCCGCAGCTTAAACCCCCTGATCTGGATATCTCCCTCCTGTAGAATGTTGAACAAAGAAACCTGTATGCGGGCCTGCAGGTCGGGCAACTCGTTGATCACAAAAATGCCACGATGCGAACGAGGGATGATACCGTAATGCAACACACGCTCATCAGCAAAGCTCAGACGCATGTTCGCAGCTTTTATCGGGTCAACATCGCCAATCAAGTCGGCTACCGACACATCAGGAGTTGCCAGTTTTTCCCCGTAGCGCTCGGAGCGGTGCATCCACCCGATAGCGGTATCGTCAGCTTTTTCATTTATTAACTCACGCGCATGTAATGATATCGGTGTGAAAGGACTGTCATTTATTTCGCTTCCCTCAACGACCGGGATCCATTCGTCGAGCAGATTAACGATATCACGGGCCATGCGTGTTTTTGCCTGGCCACGTAACCCCAGGAACAAAATGTTATGACGCGACAACAGTGCACGTTCTACATCCGGGATCACAGAGTCCTCATAACCCAATATCCCATCGAAAGGCGACTGCTTTTGCTGAATCGACAGGATTAGATTATGCCGTATTTCATCTTTTACCGATTTGGGCTTATATCCCGCTCTTTTAAGTTCTCCCAGTGTATATATCTCAGGCTGTTGCATAATGATTACCTAAAATTACGGATGCCCCTTATTACAAATCCATATTTATGGTTATACTGATATAAAAAAATCCTTGCCTAGTTGGCAAACAAGCCATTCTCCATGATGTCATCCATCCTCATCAGCTTTTTGCCTTTTACTTCTTCTTTCTCTACGAGGTCTACAATGTATTCTGTCTTGTCTTTCAGAGACATCCAGGAACCGGTGAATTTATTGCCTTTGAGGTGCAGTTCCATTACACCTACTTCAGGTTCTTCATTAAATATCCAGGACCCGCCAGACCCACGCGTTACCTCCAGTTTTATATATTCGTCCATGTCACGAAACCTGTACATCGCCTCCCATGAGCATACTGTTTCCGGACAGCCACCTTTCATACCCCTAATATATAACTCTACCTGGGTCTCATCGTCAAATGTCCCGGTGTAATATTTACGTTCAACAACGTCTCCCCTGCTTTCCTTTTCATCATCATCATCATCTTCTTCTTCCATTGCAAGATTCGGTTTTTTAGCATCCGAACGTACCGTATCTGTAACAGGCTCTTCTTCTATCGTACCATACATCTGCGCCAGCAGCTTGTCACGCTCCATTTGTCTTTCTGCTGCCAATTTGGATATGTATTCGTCAATTGTTTCCGCTTCGAGAACATTTACCAGGTGACCGCCATACCATTTGTCTCTTAGAGTGAATACATCTTTTACATACACTATATACCTACGGCGCGTAAGCATGTCCTCAATAAAAATATAACCCTGCAGCCGTATGGGCATTATCTTATTCAGTCCAATAAGGTCGCGCGGTAGCATCATCTTCTCTAACTCGTATCGCGCCATAACGATATCAGTCCAATGTATACCTGAATCTCTTCCTTTCTTGTACACCGCTTCAAAATCGCTGCCTATTGCCGGATCGAGAATGGGATCGAACTGGTGAAGTTTTCGCGGATTCTGGAGAAGATTCAACACCTTCCTCGTCTCATTCGGATTTGGATCTGCGTATTGCTGTGCGATCTTGTACAGGGTATCAAAAGAAGGGAACATACCTATGTGGTTCTCCACATTCCCCGACTGCAGGGAAAGTATGATCCTGCCAACCTGTGTTTCTTCAGATATTGCCTGTGCACCCGCGGATCGCGAGAGGCACAAACACATCAGCAACGGGAACAAACATCTCATAAGAAGCGGGTTGATGAAGAAAACTACAAAATATCCAAGACTTTTTCCGGGGGGCGAGCGATGATAGCTTTGTCCCCATCTACTACGATCGGACGTTGCATCAGCACCGGGTTGTCGGTAAGTATGTTCAGCCATTCCTCTTCCGTAAATGGCTTTCCCTCAAATTGCTCGACAAATAATGGCTCATTGCGGCGAATTAATTCTGAAGGATTTAACCCCAACTTATTCAGTACTTCTTTGAGTTCTGTTTTCGTAGGCGGCTCAAACAAATAAAACCGATATTCTATTTCACAGCCTTTGCCACTGAGGAGCTCAGAAGTTTCCTTGCACTTACTGCATTCGCCATTATGATAGATAACCAGTTTTTTCATTAGAACGTCATTTCCTTCACATCGTCTGCTATCACGAGGCGGCCTGCGGTTTTAGCTTTTATCTCGTCAATAGTAACGCCGGGCGCATACTCTATACAGCGGAAGCCGTCCTCGGTTATATCAAACACTCCAAGATCGGAAACGATCTTTTTGACGCACTTGACGCCTGTAAGCGGCAATGTGCACTTCGGCAGCAGCTTGCTTTCACCTTTCGGGTTTGTATGCTGCATGGCTACAATGATGTTCTTTGCCGCGGCCACAAGATCCATCGCACCACCCATACCTTTCACCATTTTGCCCGGTATCTTCCAGTTTGCGATATCACCGTTATCGGCTACTTCCATAGCACCCAGTACCGTGAGATCGACTTTACCGGCACGTATCATCCCAAAGCTCATAGCGCTGTCAAAGAAAGCCGAACCTGGAAGGGTTGTGATAGTTTGTTTGCCCGCGTTGATCAGGTCCGGATCTTCTTCGCCTTCAAACGGGAACGGGCCCATCCCAAGCAATCCGTTTTCCGATTGCAGTACTACATTCACACCCTGCGGTATGTAATTGGCAACCAATGTAGGGATGCCTATACCAAGGTTCACGTAAAAGCCATCCTGCAATTCACGTGCTATACGCTGAGCTATTTGTTCTTTATTTAACGGCATTGTTTCTGTTTAACTATGAACGTTTTCTTGTGGTTCGCTGCTCTATACGTTTTTCGTAATTCGTTCCCTGAAATATCCTGTGTACAAAAACACCCGGTGTATGTATTTGATTGGGATCCAAGTCACCAATAGGAACTAATTCCTCTACTTCAGCTATTGTGATCTTGCCTGCCATAGCCATCATCGGGTTAAAATTGCGGGCGGTATCCTTATAGATAAGATTACCCTGCGTATCGCCTTTCCATGCTTTTACAATCGCAAAGTCAGAATCGAATGCGTGTTCCAACAGATAATCTTTGCCGTTAAAGTTGCGCACTTCTTTGCCTTCGGCTACTTCCGTGCCAACACCAGCCAACAAGTAAACAGCCGGCATTCCGTAACCAGAGGCCATACAGCGAGTAGCGAGCGTTCCCTGCGGAACCAGCTCCACTTCCAATTCGCCACTTAGCAACTGGCGTTCAAATTCGGCATTCTCACCCACATAAGAGGAGATCATCTTCTTTACCTGCTTTCCTTGCAGCATCAGTCCTATACCAAAATCATCAACACCAGCGTTGTTAGAGATGCAAGTCAGGTTATTGATGCCTTTTTTTACAATAGCATTGATACAATTTTCGGGAATACCGCAAAGGCCGAAACCTCCCAGCATTAGTGTCATGCCCGATTTAATGCCTTTGATGGCTTCATCGGCATTTGCAACCACTTTATTCATCTGTCGATAAAATTTGCGCTAAAATAGGCAATTATAGCCTCAGTTTCATTCGGTAGAGATGCAGGCCGGGTCCCCAGTAGTCATCGACCGTCTCCACCAAAACAAACCCTGCCTTTTCATAAAATACATGCGTCAGCTGAGACGTACGAACTTCTATTCCCCTTACATCAGGATCACGTTGCAACAGTTCAAGATTCTTATCTACCAACTGTCTTCCCAGTCCTTTGCCATGGTAGTCCGGATGAACAATATACCAGGATAACCAACCCATGCCATCGTCCACGTTGCTGCCACCACAGGCTACAACTTGCCCTTCGTCTTCGATGATAAAGTAGTTCTCCAGTTCCTCAGCTAAAAACGCTTCAAGGTCCTTCTGCTCCTGCGGATGGAAATAGGATGGAGTATTTAAATGAAACAGCTCTATTATTCGGTCGAAATCGTGGGACTGATATGATCGGAGTTGCATCATTTAGCCAACAGTGCATTGCGGTTCATGTTTCACCGGAAAATTGCAGGAGTTCGCAATTAAACATTTCTCATGCGCTTTGTGGTGCAATTCGTTTGCGTTACCGATCATAGAGGCGTCTTTCACTTTTACAACCGGGTGTAGCGTCACTTCTACAAAACGTCCCCCGCCACCGGGAGATTCCTCCATGGTGCCTGTTGCATTGTCCGTATAATCGGTGACAATAACACCGGCATCCGCGCACAGATGCAGATACCAGAGCATATGGCAGGACGAAAGCGAATAGACTAACATATCCTCGGGGTTGTGCCTGGTGCCATCCCCACGAAATGCGGTGTCCGAAGAACACGGGATATCAGCTTTGTTTTCTACGGAAAATGTGTGGTTACGATCATACTCATCATATCGTATTGTGCCGGCTCCCCTGTTGCCTGTCCATTTGACCGTTGTTTTGTAGTGGTGCTGTTTTTCCATTTTAGTTCTTTTCAGTTGTTTGGGCTTTACGTTTAGGACGTCTCACCAGCTCTCCATTGCAGTTGGGGCAAACATTCTCCAGTTGACTCGTACACTCCTTGCAATAAGTACATTCATAGCTGCATATATATGCAACGCCATCCATCTGTAATGGTTGATTGCATTTCTCACAGGCAGGTTTCATGTCCATAGTTCTAAGTTAGGATAAAGATGCCGATCGTTTGGTTATAACTGTCAATCTTCCATTTGCCTGATCAATGATATTCTTTATCTCCGCTCCGTCTTTCAGGTCGCTAAAAGCAGTTGGAGCACCCGGGTTCAGTTTGTGATCGGCAATGTGCAATTGATACCACATATTGCTGTGCCACTCGCCAAGCTTGTAACCTATGTTGCGAAACAACCCGATCTCTTCAAAGCCGAGCGCCTTATGAAATGCTGTACTATTCTTATTGGTAGAAAGTACACCAGCGTACACATTGACAAAACCCTGCAGCCTCAATATATCAAACAGCACTTCATAGAGCACACGTGCCAACCCCAGCCCATGATATCCATGGTCAATGTAAATTGTCGACTCAGGAGACCATTGGTAGGCCGTGCGTTCGCGGTGTTTGTGGGCGCAGGCGTAGCCAATTATTTTGCCTTCACATTCACATACCAGCCATGGAAAACCTGGTATGACCGCTTCAGTACGTCTGCGGAATTCTTCCTCCGACGGCACTTCATATTCGAAGGTGTTAGCCGTGGTGAGCACATAGTATGCGTAAACTTTAAGCATTCCCCCAGCATCGGCGGGCGTAGCTAAGCGTATAGTATAATTATTCATAGTCGATAATAATCAAAGAGCCCCGCACAGGGGCGGGGCTCGGAATGTTTAGCGCAGATACAACAGCTCGCGATATTTTGGCAGCGGCCAAAGCTTATCGTCCACTATCAGTTCCAGTTTATCTACATGATAACGTATCGCCTCGAAGTGGGTTTTCACATCATCGCAATACATCTTCACGCGTTTGTGCATGTCGTTCTCATTGTTCGCTTTCTTCCTTGCTTCGATCATCGACTCAACATTATCGTTGATGTCCTGTATGTGTGCACTCACCACTTCCACAAGATTCAGCTGCGCTTTGTATGCTTTCTTGTCAAGGCCAATATCTTTCAAACCTTTGATGTTCTCGATCAGCGTGTTCTGGTAGTTGATAGCAGCAGGCAGGATGTGGTTAGTAGCAATATAACCTAGGATACGGGCTTCGATCTGAACCTTTTTCACATAATCTTCCATCATGATCTCGTGACGTGCATCCAGCTCGCGTTTGCTGAAGATACCGTTCTCGAAAAACAAGTTTTTTGACTTGTCAGTGACGTAAGCATCCAGTGCCTCAGGTGTCGTTTTGAAATTGCTGAGGCCGCGGCGCTTCGCTTCTTCAGCCCACTCATCACTATAGTTATCCCCCTCAAAACGGATGGTCTTAGACTTGGCGATATAGTCGCGCAGCACGTGCATGATCGCGATCTCTTTCTTGTCGCCTTTCTCGATCAACGCATCCACATCTATCTTAAACTGCTTCAGCGTCGCTGCCATTATCGTGTTCAGCACCATCATCGGAGATCCGCAGTTCGCAGTTGAGCCCACAGCGCGGAATTCAAACTTATTACCGGTAAAGGCGAATGGACTTGTACGGTTGCGGTCGGTGTTGTCCATCAGCAGCTCAGGTATCTGTTTATGGATATCCAGCTTCAATATCACTTCGTCCTGCTCGCTAAATTTGCCTTTCACACGTTCTTCGATCTCATCCAATACTTCTGTAAGATATTTACCGATGTACACTGATATGATAGCGGGAGGCGCTTCGTTAGCACCCAGGCGATGGTCGTTGTTGGCTGATGCAATAGAAGCACGCATCAGGTCTGCATGATCATGTACCGCTTTGATCGCATTCACGAAGAATGTGAGGAACATGAGGTTGGTACGCGGTGTTTTGCCCGGTGCCAGCAGGTTCACACCCGTATCGGTAGCAAGGCTCCAGTTGTTGTGTTTACCGCTACCGTTCACACCCGCAAATGGTTTCTCGTGCAACAACACCTTCAGCTTATGACGTTTTGCAACTTTTGTCATCACATCCATCAATAGCGAGTTGTGGTCGACAGCAATGTTCACCTCTTCAAATATCGGTGCGCACTCGAACTGGCCGGGAGCCACCTCGTTATGACGTGTACGCAGGGGAATACCCAACTTGTACGACTCCTGCTCAAAGTCCTGCATGAAAGCATACACACGGTCGGGTATTGAGCCGAAGTAGTGGTCTTCCAACTGCTGTCCCTTTGCAGGTGCATGGCCTATCAGCGTTCGGCCGCACATTACGAGGTCAGGGCGGGCATTAGCCAATGTCTCGTCGATAACGAAATACTCCTGTTCCCATCCCAGCGTTGCAGTTACCTTGGTCACATTCTTATCAAAGTAGTTACATACTTCTACCGCTGCTTTATCCAGTGCTGAAATAGACTTCAACAGTGGCGCTTTGTGGTCCAGCGACTCGCCATTATAAGCGATGAATATGGTGGGTATGCAAAGTGTCTTACCATGCCCGCTCTCCATCACAAAGGCTGGAGAAGAGGGATCCCAGGCCGTATAACCACGTGCTTCGAAAGTAGCACGGATACCACCGTTAGGGAAACTTGATGCATCCGGCTCCTGTTGTATCAGCGCATCACCATCGAAAAGTTCGATAGCAGTACCGTCGCTTTTGATCGTGAAAAAAGAGTCGTGCTTCTCGGCGGTTGTACCTGTCAGCGGCTGGAACCAGTGGGTGAAGTGGGTAACACCACGCTCTTCAGCCCAGGCCTTCATACCTGCAGCTACCTGGTCTGCCATTCTACGCTCAATCTTGGATCCGGACTTGATCGAGCCCATAAGGCTTTTGTAAGCCTCATCGCTCAGGTACTCACGCATCACCTTACCGGTGAACACGTTGCTGCTGAACATAGCTGTGACCTTCTTACCGTTGTAATGGGAGATCTTCCTCTCTTCAGAGGCTGCCAGTTCTTGTAGTGCGAGATAGCGTAAAGATGACATCAGATTAAATTTTACGCAAATCTAATG
>CAMPKG010000070.1 GCA_946887085.1 uncultured Sphingobacteriales bacterium | reverse complement strand
ACCCTGGCTATTTGCGGTATCTGGATTTTTACTCAAACACCGGCCAGAGAACCTGAATATTCAGAGTTAAAGAGATCGATGCAATTTTCGATTGAGCAGCAAATCACCGAAAATCTAATGATGGTGGATGAAGCTAAAAATTTAGCTGCCCAAGACTTATATTATACAGACATGTATTCGCAGAGTGTAAAATGGCAAAATGAGTCTAAAAAATTACGGCACATCGTCGACAGTATTTACGAGAAGTATTTAATCGACAAGAATACAAAAATATCAGAAGAGCAAATTCGATCACTGCTTAGCCGAGGAATTGATGAATACACCGATAGTGCACGCCGGTATTATGGCCCATACGAAGCACAGTCGTTTGAAGAATTCCCCATCAGAAACAGTTTCTATTTTACGGGGGGCGGCCATAATTATTTTTCGCTTAGTTCCCTAAATCCTGAGCTATTAACACTATCCCGAATATCGTTTCACCTAAACATTCTACTGACAGACAAACAACTTTTGAAGCAGATATCAAGGCGTTATGGAATGCTTATTTGTGGGGAAGAAGGTTCCCTCTGTGTGGCAGTACCAAAACAGAACTATGCAAACCCTGGCCAAAAGGTAGAGGCGTTATTATTTCTTTGCGATTATAACAAAGCAATCAATCCCACAATCAGATCAAACGACATTCGTGTGGATAAAACCGAAAATGGCGTAGCAGCTGTTAGCCGCAGGACGGATCATCTTGGCGTTCAAACAGCAAACGGTACCATCACCCTGGAATTTGGAAAACCATACCCGGTGAAGCCATGGTCTTTTCAATACATCGTGGTAGCCCCCGGTGCTGCCATGGACCTCGACAAAATGAATGTTATGTACACCAACTACCCGCATATTGTCGACATTGATGTTCCGGGCTATGAAAAAGCCGCATTGTCATTGCGCTCGTCAAGAGGAACCGTGCAAAAAATAGAAGACGGCAGGTTTTCAGTACAGGTCGCGGGTACTGGGCGGCCGGTTTACCTCTATGTCGATGCAAAGAATGATATTGGCAAGACTTCGACGGTCGCCGGCAGAGAGTTCAGGGTGAAGAGTGTACCTCCGCCAACGGCTACAATAGCCGGGGCAGTAGATGGCAGCATCAGCAAGAACGCGCTGGTGAAACCATTAAACCTTGACCTGCAACCCTTCGATACTGAACTCGATATTCAATATTCCATAACAAGCTATAATATCACTATTCTGAAACCCAAAACGGTACTGGGACCACTTACACCGTCAGAATACGCCGCTCAGAAAAATATGCTGGAACCGGGCGACCGCATTTTGATCTCTGAAATAAGCTGTGCAGACAACCTTGGCAATTTCTACAATTCGCTTTCGGCAGGTGCTGGCATCCGCTAACTGGTTTTTTTCGATATGGAAATTATTACGTAAATTTGTTATTGTAATAAACCATATCACCCATCATGAAAAACCGCTATCAAAAACCCCAGCACGAGGTGTTCATCAAAGCTATGATCGAACACAATGATCCCACCAAAGCATACAGTATTGCTTATCCCAATGTTTCGCCGGCATCGGCGCAAGTAGCCGGTTCGCGCTTGTATGGACGCCCTGACATCCGCGCACGCATAAAGCCGGCGTTGGAACAGAAATATGCTGCCGCTCACAAAGACGCTATACGCAAGGGGGAAGAAGCCGAAATGCTGCGCGCCGAAGAAGTTTGCCGGAAACGGATGTTCCTGGCAATGGTGGTTCGCTGCGATGTTCGGAAAAGGAAGGCCTACAAAACCAAAGAAGGCCTGCTGATAGTCCAGGAAGACCCCTCGCACGACACCATCATCCGGGCCATAGAGCTCGACCTGCGCCTGCAGGATGACTATTCCAGGAAAGACCTCATTGAAAAACAATTTAACCGCATCCTCCGCGACCTTTCCCCCAGCCCACGCCATGGTATATTGTATACGGCAGAGGAGTTGATGAGGTCTGAACCGGATGTTAAATTACTGTCTGAACCTCAGATTGAACTGATTAGGCTGAAAAATACTGATGCAAATGAAAAAACACCTGTTCATGAACAACAGTTTATAACAAATTCAGTCGCGTGTCCCCCGTTGCCTGTCCCGCAAGTGCGGAAAGGGGGTAAGGGGGAGGGAAAAACACCCCCAGATCGACAACATCTTATAACAAATTCAAATTGTGAAACACCACCCCCTAACCCCCGCCAGCGGGGAATATGCGAGTGTCCCCTTCAGAAGAAGGAAGAAAAAACACCTCATCATCGACAACATCTTATAACAAATTCAGTCGGCAACGAAAAGGCAGTTAGCATCGAAAATCAGATTAATCAGGCTAATCAGAGGTTCAGACAAGATGAAAAAACACACGATCATCGACAACTGTCTATAACAAATTCGAAAGAGCACACAAATACACCCGACATTGAAAATCAGGCAAATCAGAGTAATCGGACTAATCTGAGGTTCAGACAAGAAGAAAAAACACCCGATCATCGACAACATTCTATAACAAATTCGAAAGAGCACATAAATACACCCGACATTGAAAATCAGGCAAATCAGAGTAATCGGACTAATCTGAGGTTCAGACAAGAAGAAAAAACACCCATTCATCGACAACATTTTATAACAAATTCGGAACCTTCCCTTTCGGCTTCAGTCAAATCAGCCTAATCAGTTTAATCTGAGGTTCAGATTTCTTATTATTGTACCATGCCATACGCGATAGTCACAGGAGCAACACAGGGAATTGGCAAGGCCATAGCCGAGAAATTCCTCTCGCAGGGATTTTCGGTGGCTATCTGTGCCCGGACACTCAATGACCTGCATGCCGTGGAAAGCGACTGGAAGCAACGATTCCCCTCGGCAGAGATCATCGCCCACCGCGCCGATTTGTCGGTAAAGCAGGATGTGCTCTCCTTTGCCCGCCAGGTATTGGAGCGGTTCCCGGTGATAGACGTGGTGGTGAACAACGCGGGGTTGTACTTCCCCGGCACCCTCATCGGCGAGCCCGAAGGCCACATGGAGACCCTGATGAATGTCAATTTCTTCAGCGCCTACCACCTCACCCGCCAGGTAGTGCCGGCCATGCAGAAGAAACACAGCGGCCATATCTTCAATATATGCTCTGTTGCTGCCCTTAAAGCCTACCCTAACGGAGGCGCGTACAGCATCACCAAATACGCCCTGCTGGGCTTCAGCGACAACCTGCGCCTCGAGTTAATGCCGGACATAAAAGTGACCGCGGTCTGCCCCGGTGCAACGATGAGCCGGTCGTGGGAAGGCGCCGGTATCCCGGACGAGCGGATGATGGCTGCCGGAGACGTGGCGGAAATGGTATGGAGTGCTTATAACCTGTCGGCCGGGGCCAATGTGGAAACTATCGTCATGAGGCCGGTGAAAGGCGATATATGAGTGTTTTTTAACAAAGTTTAAACGCGCAAAATTTAGCCCAGCGCCGGGTTCGGTTTAATTTTGTAGGCTCTCAATGATACAGGAACTTATATGTTACGGTTGAATGTCGTGTGCCTGCTTTTGCTGGCAGCGTGTGGTAATGCTTTCGGTCAGAACGTAGTATTCAGTACCCGGGCCAGTGCCGATGAGATCGGCTCTGACGGACAGGTACAGGTAGATTATGTCATACAGGATGCATACAAGCTCAAGGCGATCATTCCCCAGAATCTCAACAAAGATTTCGAGATAATTGGCGGCCCGTACCAGGGCTCCAGTAAACATACAGAAAGCAATGGACGAAGCAGTTATACGACTGTCACCATCACCATAAGCTACCTGCTGAAGCCTAAACGCCACGGTAACCTCACCATCCCTTCGGCTATAGCCACGGATGCGAACGGGCAAACATATCGTTCCAATACCCTTCAGCTGAAAGTGCATAAAGGCTGTGCGCCAAAGAAAGCCAATGACCGCACCCGGAAACAGGCATACAACCGGCAGCAGGAAGCGCAAAATCAATATCAGCAACAGCTGCAACAATACCACCAGCAGCAGGCAAAGCGCCAGCAGCAAATGGAAGGTGAGCCGGTGCTGGATATGAACAAAGACCTGTTCATGCGCGTGGTGGTGGACAAACCAACCGTGCATGTGGGCGAGCAGGTAACAGCCACCTACCTGATGTATGCGCGGCTACCGATGAAAGTGAATATATTAAAGCTGAGTGCACCGGAGGGTTTCTGGACACAGGATTTTGCAACGCCACAGACAAATATGGAGCCGATGTATGATGAGTACAATGGCCATCAATACTATGTATTTGTATTGAAGAAATCAGCACTGTTCCCGCACGAGGCCGGTAAGCTGGAAATCGCACCGGTAGCTGAGGGCGTGGCACGTGTAGCACAGGAAGTGAACCTGTTTGATGATCCCTTCTTCGGTAACCAGATGGCTGGCTTTGATGATGACTTCTTTAAAACAGTGATGTACAAAGACGTGCACGTAGAGCTGAAAAGCAAGCCGGCAGTTGTGAACGTTAAACCACTACCTGATGACGGTAAACCAACAAATCATAGTGGCGCGGTAGGCCAGTTCGCCGTTAAAACGAAGGTCGATAAAAAAGTCATCAGCACTTACGACATGCTGAACTACCAGGTAGCAATCTCGGGCACCGGTAATATTAAGTTGATAAATCCTCCTGTTTTGAATCTTCCGGCAGGACTTACCGTTACCGAGCCCCAGGTGAGCGACACAGTGACTGATCGCAACGTCGCTATCGGTGGCTCTAAGATCATTACTTATACTATTTCAGCCGATACGCCGGGCAATTATGTGATACCTTCTTTGCCCTTCTCTTATTTTAACCCTGAATCGGGCAGCTATGTTACGATCAATACCGACCCGGTTGCTGTACAGGTGACAAGAGGCAAGAATAAGATAGATGGAGATCAGCCGGAAGATATTCACCAGATAGCAACCAGCCCGCTTGCCGGCAACAGCTTTAGCAAGCCCTTATTTCTGACAGGGGGTTACTGGTCGATGTATGCAGTGCCCGCACTGGCATTTCTCGGGTTGATCGTTTGGCGTCGCCGCGAAGAGGACTATACCAAAGCTATTGAAAGCAACAAAGGTCTTGTGGCAAATAAAATTGCTTTGAAGCGCCTCGCGACTGCACAACATTTCCTGCGTGAGAATGATCATCGTTCGTTCTACGATTCTGTTTCCAAGGCTATATGGTTATACCTCAGCGACAAGCTTAATATTCCATTATCAGAACTTTCGCATGAACGGGCACAGGGCGCCATGACTGAAAAGAACATTCCGGCGCATCTTCAGCAACAGGCTCAAAACCTGATGGAAGAATGCGAGATGGCGCTTTACGCCAACAGGGGTGATATGCAAATGGAGCAGGCTTACCAGAAAGCCGTGACTACGATCAGCCAACTAGAGGAGGCTTTCAACTCATGAAACGGCTGTTTACAGCGTTGATCGTTTTGGTTACCGCAACCGCATTTGCAAAACCAAACCACGAAGCCATCTGGCAGCAAGGCAATAACTTCTACCAGCAGAAACAATACGATAGTGCCGTTGTATATTATGAACAACTCGTAGCACAGCGAGTAGATGAAGCCGATCTGTATCACAATCTTGGTAACGCTTATTACAGGCTCAACCAGGTAGGCTCCGCGATACTCAACTATGAGCGGTCACTGCAACTAAAACCAGGCAACAAGCAAACCCGCGAAAACCTGTCGCTAGCACAAAACCAGATCATCAACAGGGTACAACCCTCAAACGACATCTTCTTTGTGGCGTGGTGGAAGGTGCTGACCCATGCACACCTCGCGCAGGTATGGGCGATCGTAGGGCTTGTATTGTTTACTGCCTTTATCGCGCTTATGCTTACCAGGCGCATGGGCAAGGCTAACGTCCGCAAATCTGTTATTGCCGGCGTTGCGGTTATTTGGGTAGTGTCTATGATCTTTGCATCTGTGTCTGCTATGCGCAAGACTGATAGTCGCCAGGCGGTGGTGATGCAGCATGATGCTCCTCTTGTTACTCAACCAAACGAGAGCAGGAACCAAAGCCTGATACCGGAGGGCACTACGGTAAACATAAAAGACGAAGAAAAGGGTTGGTACCGTGTATCTTTGCCCGACGGCCGCAAAGGCTGGATGCAGCAGTACATGCTCGCACGTATATAGTGTTATGAATAAAAACAGTTTGCCGGAATGATGGCCTACCAGGTAAAAACGCCCTGGTGGCTGCGCGATGTGGTATATCGCAAGTTGACGTGGAGAATGCCTCCTGAAGCGGATCTGTCGGTATACCTCACTTTCGATGACGGGCCGCATCCGAAAGCTACACCCTATGTATTGGACGAATTGGCCAAACACAATGCAAACGCAACATTCTTCTGCATTGGCAAAAATGTTGTTGAACATCCTGAGATATATGCGCGCATATTAGCAGAAGGACACGCAGTAGCTAATCATACCAACAACCATATGGATGGCTGGAAGACAAGTACCGAGGATTATCTTGATAACATAAAAAAGGCTGCCGGATATATCGACAGTAAACTCTTTCGTCCACCATATGGAAAGATAAAAATGGCGCAGGCCAACATGCTGCTGCAGGCCGGCTGGAAGATATGCATGTGGGATGTGCTGAGTGCCGACTTCGATCTGAATGCCACGCCGGAACAATGCCTGGATAACGTAATACGGCATGTGCGGCCGCGGTCTATAGTGTTGTTTCATGATAGTGAAAAGGCATGGCCGCGGATGAGTTATGCACTGCCAAGGTTTTTAGAATATTGCAAAGAACAGAACTGGAGTTTAAAGGTATTACCCCACCAATGAAATTTATAGATACGCATACACACCTCTACGACGAGCAACTGCAACCCGACCGCGATGCGACGATCCAACGCGCGATAGATGCGGGTGTTGAACTGATGTACATGCCCAACTGCGACAGCACAACTATCGCGGGCATGATGGACATAGCGGAGACATGGAAAGACAATTGTCTTCCTATGATGGGTTTGCATCCTGTTTATGTAAAAGAGAACTATAAAGAGGAGCTTGCAATAGTTGATCAATGGTTGGCTAGACATAGATTTTCAGCGATAGGTGAAATAGGTTTGGATTATTATTGGGACCTCACATATAAAGAGCAGCAGAAGGAAGCTTTTGAATTGCAAATAGATTGGGCACTGCAGCACGATCTCCCCATCGTCATCCACAGCAGGGAATCTACCCAGGACTGTATCGACATAGTTCGCAAAAAACAGAATGGAAAACTGAAAGGCATTTTCCATTGTTTCGGCGGCAGTATGGATGAGGCAAAGCAGATCATTGAACTGGGGTTATATCTAGGCATTGGCGGTGTTGTTACATTCAAAAAAGCCGGATTGGCCGAGGTGGTTCAAGATATATCACTGGAGCACCTGATATTGGAAACGGATGCCCCCTACCTCGCTCCTGTCCCCTACCGCGGCAAACGCAACGAGAGCAGCTATATACCGCTGGTTGCCGCCAAGATCGCCGAGCTGAAAAACACCGACATCAGCGAAATAGCACGTATTGCCACCGAAAACGCAGAAAAAGTTTTCGGTAAACGGCAGTAATTCATACCTTTGCCATCCTTCCGGAGAGATGCTCGAGTGGTTGAAGAGGCACGCCTGGAAAGTGTGTATACCTGTCAAAGGGTATCCAGGGTTCGAATCACGGTCTCTCCGCCTTCGCCCGCCATAGCTTTAGCGATGGTGGGCTGGTGACCGATTGGCCCAAATGCTGATCGAAGTACTAAATTCTGCTACGGCGGGCTTCGGCGCACGAGGTCCGCCGTTTTATTTGCCTTTTGTTCTAACATACCTTCTCACCTCTGGCACTACTTTAGTTCCAAATAACTCTATCGACCTCATGATCTTATCGTGCGGCATGGTACCCATGCTCATTTGTGCCAGGAAGCGGGTGTTGCCAAACAACTCGTGCTCGTACAATATCTTATCGATCACCTGCTGTACACTGCCTACTACCAGCGCGCCTTTTGGTGAACGCGAATGATCGAACTGCTGGCGGGTAAGTGGCGACCAACCTCGTTCCTGCCCTATTCGATTCATCATCTCGGCATAATCAGGATAGAACTCGTCACCTGCTTGTTGTGAATCGTCAGCAATATATACGTGGGAGTTAATGCCTACCTGAACATCTCCGGCATCACGACCAGCCTTCATCCATGATGAACGATACAGGTTGATGAAAGGCACAAACTGCTCAGGCATACCCCCGATGATTGCTAACGCAAGCGGCAATCCTAAATTGGCAGCACGTACTGCCGATGCCGGTGTGCCTCCCGCCGCTATCCATATCGGCAACGCCTTTTGATATGGCCTTGGATAAACAGGCAGATCGTCGATGGATGCACGATGTTTACCGCTCAACGATACACGTTCGCTTTTGTTGATCGCCAACAGCAGCTCCAGCTTTTCCGAAAATAGTTCATCATAATCTCTCAAATCATAGCCAAACAAAGGAAACGACTCAATGAACGAACCACGACCAGCCATGATCTCGGCCCTGCCATCAGATAGTTGATCGACAGTAGCAAACTGCTGATATACCCGCACAGGATCATCTGAGCTAAGCACAGTCACTGCGCTAGTCAGCTTAATGTTTTTTGTAACCATAGCAGCTGCTGCTAATATCGTCGCGGGTGACGATACAGCATAGTCTTCGCGATGATGCTCCCCAACACCAAAGACATCTAACCCCACTTCATCGGCCAGCCTAATTTCTTCCACCAGGTTCTTTATGCGTTGATGGGTATTCATCGCTTTACCTGATACATGTTCGGCCAGCACATCGGCAAAAGTGTATAATCCTAATTCCATTGATTCTGTTATTCAATTAAAAGACAAACAAATTTATAGTTCTTACAGACTGTATTCCGGTTTTCTGGAATGGTATTTTAAGCATATCCCGAAATGCAACTGTATGCCTGAAGGCCCGAGTATCGTAATATTGAAAGAACAGGTACAGTATTTTAAAGGCAGGAAAGTTCTGGAAGTTGGCGGTAACAGCCGCCTCGATATCGGGCGTATGCTCAACCAGACGGTCATCGACTTTAGAAGCTGGGGGAAGCATTTTATTATCCAGTTTAGAAAATTTTCTGTTCGTATTCATTTTATGCTTTGGGGCAGTTACCGCATCGACGAGGACAAAGATGGCGCTCCTCCGCGTCTTAGCCTTCGTTTTAAAAATGGTGTTTTGAATTTTTATTCATCAGCAATCAGGTTTATCGAAGAAGATCTCGATGAAATATATGATTGGTCGGCAGATGTTATGTCTGATGTATGGGACCCGGCCAAAGCTAAAAAGAGACTGAAAGCAAACCCGGACATGTTGTGCTGCGATGCGCTGCTCGACCAAAACATCTTCTCGGGCTCTGGTAATATCATTAAAAATGAGGTACTGTTTCGTATCATGGTACATCCGTTGAGTAAGGTGGGCGCGCTGCCAATAAAGCAAATGAACGCGCTTGTGAAAGAAGCGCGAAACTACAGCTTCGATTTCTACCGGTGGAAAAAAGACTATGTATTGAAGAAACACTGGCTGGCGCACACAAAGAAAACCTGTCCGCGATGTAAGATTCCGTTAATAAAAGAATACCTCGGTAAAACCTACCGGAGGTCTTTTTTCTGCAACAATTGTCAAGTGCTTTACGAATAGCCATTTTAACAGTCTTTTGATGTCCACATGATATTAACAGGCTCTTGTGGCATTCCTTTTGCTTTTAGTAACTTAGATTGGGTCAAAACATTCATAGTTATGGTGTTAAGTGAAACATGGTTTTTAGAAGGTTACGTTGACTTTGAATTACAAAAATACAAACTGCTTGCTTACCTGCAGGAAGTGAACAAACACTTCCACCAAACCAAACTTTACCCGCAGCTTTCCGATATTATTTTTCATTACAACAATCTTGTTTCATTTCGCGATAATAAAAAGCTGATGCAGGATAATTTTCCCAAACAGCTTGATAAGATCAACATGCAGCAGCTCGAACTCACCTATCAAAAAATGCTGGAAGACGATGAGCTGATGTCTGAACTCGAACGCATCACCAACTACGCGCTCAGCGAAATGAAGACCACCATCGATAACGGTGCTGAGATCTACGAACTGATAGAAAAACAACTCCGCATTGAGCCAGTGGGCATTCTTCCGCTTTATAAGAACGAAGGCTATATGCTCCTCCGCCTGGGCAACTACTCTGAAGTGCGCGCCTACTCCTACAACATCACCCTCTTCGAGCACAAGGACGCAAAATACAAAGGCGTCAAAGTGCAGTACGTAGACCAATGGGAGAAGAACCTCGCTAACACCTATGAGAACATCAAGCGCGATATCATCCGTTCGATACGCACGCTACCTAATCCAGCTGTATACATTATCGAGTCCGGCTTGAAGGTGCCTTTAGATGAAACCTTCCTCCCCATTGCCAAGCGCATGCTGGTACGCCAGGTAAGCGCCGAAGCTTAGTCACCTCTTCAGCTATCCGCCAGCTGGTGATGTTGTTCCGCCAGTTCTATCTGCTTTCGGGTAGGCAACAGTATCAATCTTAGCGTAGTATCGTTGGTGAAGTATGCGACCGCCCAGTTAATGAAGATGATCAACTTGTTCTTCACGCTCAGTATCAGCATCAGGTGGAGGAACATCCAAACCAGCCATGCAAAGAATCCCTGGAATTTCCAGTACGGCAGATCCACCACAGCCTTCCGCTTACCAATGGTAGCCATCGTACCGGGATTCTTATAGCTGAATTTCTTCAGCTCTTCATTGTGCAGCATCCGCTTCATATTCTTCGCCAGGTGCTTCGCCTGGTTGATGGCCACATTGGCCAGCTGCGGGTGCCCTTTAGGCCAGGCTTCCTGTTCCATGTAGGCGATGTCGCCAAGGGCATATACTCCATCAAGGCCTATCACTTTGTTATACTCATCCACCTTCATCCTGTTGCCTTTTACCAATGTTTCTTTGGGTATGCCGGCAGGTACATTGCCCGTAACTCCCGCAGCCCATATCAGGTTGTTGGTGCGTATGGTGTTGCCATCTTTCATGGTGATGACCTTACCATCGTAATCCTGCACCAACGTATTGGTCCACACCTTTACACCCATGCGCTCCAGGTATTTCTGCGAAGCCTGCTGCGATTCTTTGCTCATCACACCCAGTGTAGCAGGTCCACCTTCAACCAGGTGTATCTGCAGACGCGAGAAATCCATATCGGGATAATCGCGTGGCAAAACATATTTCTTCATCTCTGCCAACGCTCCAGCCATTTCTACTCCTGTGGGACCGCCACCCGCCACAACGATATTCATGATGCCTTCATAGTCATCGGCGCCGCAATCGAGCGCGTCTTCGAAATTCATCAGTATACGATTGCGGAGCGTTATGGCTTCGGTGGTTGATTTCATCGAGTATGCATGACGCTCGATATTTTTATTACCGAAGAAATTGGTAGTGCAGCCTGTAGCAACTACCAGGTGATCGTAAGGAAAACTGCAATCATCGGTTTCTACCAGCTTATGTTCAGTGTTGATGTTTTTTACTTTGGCTACACGCACGTGCACATTATTCTTTCGCTGAAAAATTTTGCGCAGCGGGAACGATATGGAGCTAGGCTCGAGCCTGGCTGTGGCCACCTCGTAAAACAGCGGCTGAAACTGGTGGAAGTTGAACTGGTCTATTAAAGTGATCTCATATTCACTATCCTTAATGTTCCTGGCCAGCTGAAGGCCCGCAAATCCTGCCCCAAGTATCACTACGCGCTTTTTCGCCATAATCTCAATTTTACAATACAAAATTACTTGTGCCTTAATTGCCAATCAAATAGACAGAAGCTATACTGATCTGCTAAAAAGCTATGCCATGTATGAGAAATTCCAGGTTTCAGAGCCCAAATTCCAAAACAGCAGGATCAGGAATTGATACTTGGATCTGGGATTTGCCACTTGTCATCTGGAATTTGGAATTTTCTTTGGCATATGCTCATGC
>CAMPKG010000069.1 GCA_946887085.1 uncultured Sphingobacteriales bacterium | reverse complement strand
GGCTACGCAACACCACAATCAGGATCAATATTTACCGAACGAGGCTGATATCGAATTAAGCAAACCCTCGAAATCGCGTTTTCTTTTCCTGCTGTTCTTCTTCGGGATATTCATCTTTGCATGGGCGGGCTGCTATAACCTCTACGAGCACAGTTATCAGAGCACTGAAGAAATTACCGTACCAGAAAACACGCTGTACGAACCTAAGTATAAATAATCATTCGCTTTAAGCAATGATTACTTGTTCGCAGGATACCGCCGTTGTCATTCTCAGCTATAACGGCAGGAAATGGCATGAACTCTTCCTGCCGGGCATTGTGTCCGAAGCCGAAACGGGCTACGAGGTCATCGTTGCCGACAACGCATCAACGGACGATACCCTGCAATATATACAGGATAACTTTCCTACAGTAAAAACCATACAGGTATCCATCAACAGAGGCTTTGCTAACGGCTATCATGAAGCACTGAAGCAGATACAGGCAAAGTATTATGTTTTGCTTAGTGCAGACTTTGAGGTAACGCCGGGATGGTTCCCCCCTTTAGTGAATGCGATGCAACGCTATAGCGGCCTTGCGGCTTGTCAGCCCAAAATTCGCTACTGGCGGGAGCGCGAATACCTGGAATATGCAGGGGCAGGCGGTGGCTTTATGGACAAATACGGCTACATGTTTTGCCGCGGGAGATTATTCGCTACACTAGAGAAAGACGAAGGCCAGTACGATAATGATATCGAAGTATTTTGGGCATCGGGTGGCTGCCTGATGATACGGGCAGACCTTTACCACAAAATAGGCGGCCTGGATCCAGATCTATATGCACATATGGAGGAGATCGACCTTTGCTGGCGGCTGAAGAATGCAGGATATAAAATTGGCTATATCGGCCAGTCAACAGTATTCCATGTGGGCGGTAGTGTTATCAGCTATGGCAGCCCGCAAAAGCTGTTTTATAACTTTCGGAATAACCTTATTCTCCTCCTTAAAAACGAAAAGACCAGCAAGCTTCTCTGGCTATTTCCATTGCGAATGGTGCTGGATGGTATAGCCGGTGCAATGTTTCTGCTGACCGGCAAATTCGTTAGTACTTATACCATCATTCGCGCACATTTCAACTTCTATGGCAGCCTGGGCAAATGGCTTGGCCGGCGCCGGGCAGCAAAAAGACACATCACTCATCGCAATGAAGAAGGTATTTATGGCAAGAGCATCGTTTGGGATTACTTCGTGTTGCGCAAAAAGCTGTTCACCAAGCTGAAGTGGGAGCCCAAAACACTCTCTTAATTCTCCCGCGTTTACCGACTATTTAAGGCATTTCACCGACAAGCATATTTATTTAGCCTAATGAGACTTTCTCAAGGCGTGATGACGATGTAGTTTTACATCATAAACGAAAAGAGATGTCACGTTACTATCAACACCCGGACTTTCAACGCAGGAAAAAAGGAGACAAACTATTCTTCGGTCTTATCGTCATCCTGATAGGTATATTCCTGATGCTCCGGAAACTTCATGTTCTGCCTTTCTTTCATTGGCACGACTTCTGGCCTGTTATCCTGATCGTAGTAGGTCTTTTGATAGGTATCCAAAAGCGTTTCCGCAACCATGCGTGGTGGATACTGATGCTCATCGGCGGTGCGTACCTGGTACCAGAATTCATGATCATGGGCACCAGCTCTGCCAACCTTGTATTCCCGCTGGCGCTGATCATTGGCGGCCTTGTGATCGTGTTTCGGTCAAAAAAAAAGGACGATTGCATGAAGGACATGCCGGTGATAACAAGTACCGAGAGCGCGCTGAATATTGATGTAACCTTTGGCGGGCGAAAGGAAATAGTTACGTCCAAGGAGTTTCGGGGAGGAAATGTCAGTACTACTTTTGGCGGTACAGAGATCAACCTGATACAGGCAGATAGCACCACGCAGCCAATGGTGCTCAATATTTCCGTTACATTCGGTGGTATCGAGCTTATCGTGCCCTCACATTGGGAGCTGCAAAACGAAATAGAACCAACGTTCGGCAGCGTAGAAGACCATAGGGCGATACGCACTTCAACAATTACCACTGAAGACAAAAAGATCCTTATACTCAAAGGCTCTTGTAATTTCGCAAGTATCGAGATCAAATCTTACTAATCGCAACACCATTCAAACACATAGTTATGCAAGCGTACATCGCACAGATCATCTACCGGATCAAATGTTCGTCGCAGGGCACGGAACAATACGATGAACAATACAGGTTGCTTTACGCTGATGATGAGCGGGATGCGCTCTCCCGGGCACAACTTGTTGCAAGGGAAGAAGAAGCAACATTTGTTGACCGGCATGGGCGCGCTGTAAGCTGGGAGCTTGCCGCGATAAAAGATCTTCAGCCGGTAGAGATAACACATGGATCGTTGTTATTCTCTACCATTAAAGAAATAGAGCCCATAGCTGCACCCATTTGGAGTGAAGCCTAAGCTGGAATATGCCCCCGGTTAAGAAAAATATACTAGCCATTGTGTTGCCGATATTCGTTGTACTATTGGCAGCACATTCATTATTGTTTTACAAGTATGCGGCGTCCGACATATCGACCGCAACACTTTCAGGTTTATTTGTCACAGTGACCCAATCAGCTGCCGCCTGGGGGTTGTACATCATCATCAGCAGTTACCCCACCCGGGTTGGTATCATTCCTTACGCCATTTTCCTGGCCAGCATTTTTGCGGCTATCGTTTACTTTGCCGATACCAGTTTTCTCAAATGGTTTGGCAGTGACGAGCCGGGTTATGTAGAGTTTATCTCATGGTCGGGACTGATACATTTTATTGTGACATGGGTAGTATGTAACTGGGTAGCTACAGCAGCAGCATGGAGCAAACAGATTGCCGAACTGAAAAAGGCAATGACGCTGCAAACAGATGCTTCCGTATTACTGCGCGAAGCGGAACTGTATAAACTGCGTCAGCAACTGCAGCCTCATTTTTTGTATAACAGTCTTAACTCCATCAGCGCACTAACAATGATAGAGCCTGCCAAAGCACAGGAAATGATAGGCAAGCTCTCTGACTTCCTGCGCAGCTCAGTAAAAAGGGAAGCACAAGAGCGCATACCTATCGACGAGGAGTTGTTGTACATCGAGGCATACCTGGCTATTGAAGCCACGCGTTTCGGAGACAGGTTGAAAGTAGTATTCGAAAAGGATTATACTGACGACGCGCAAATCCCCCCCTTCCTTTTGCAACCGGTTTTAGAAAATGCTATTAAATTCGGGTTATACGGCAAAACAGGTGCGGTCACAATTAGCGTGCAAATAGGACTAGTCAATGATGTGCTCACCATTAGCATTACGAACCCCTATGATGCCCAGGCAGCAGCCCCCAAGGGCACAGGTTTTGGTCTTGAAGGCATCCGTCGCAGGCTTTACCTGCTCTATGCCCGCACCGACCTGCTGGATACAGTGCAAAACGAAGAACTATTCACAACAACCTTAAAAATACCACAGCATGTATAAGGTCGTACTTATAGACGATGAACCACTTGCAAGACAACTGGTAAAGGCCTTTTTGAATTCATACCCGCAATTTGAGATAGTTGCCGAATGCGGTGATGGTTTTGAAGGCTTTAAGGCAATTCAAGATCTGACACCTGATCTTATCTTCCTTGATGTTCAAATGCCCCGTTTAAATGGTTTTGAAATGCTGGAACTGCTGGACGCTCCTCCGTCTGTGGTTTTTACAACTGCCTTTGATGAGTACGCACTGAAAGCATTTGAGGCGCATGCAATTGATTACCTCTTAAAACCGATTAGTAAAGAACGTTTTGACAAAGCTATTCAAAAATGGTTGCAGCAGGCTTCCACACAAAAACCTACGATAGAACCTTTGCTGGAGAACAATGTATATGAGGGCTACCAACACAGAATAGTAGTAAAGGATAATGGTATGATACGCATTATACCCGAGCAGGATATTCACTACATTGAGGCAAACGACGACTACGTAAAGATTGTAACCCCTGGAGCCAGCTATCTTAAAAAAGCCACACTTACGCACATAGAACAAAGCTTAGACCCTGAGCAATTCATTCGTGTACATCGCTCCTACCTGGTACCCGTAAGCCAGATACTCCGTATAGAACCTTATGAAAAAGAAAGCCACATAGCATTGCTGCAATGTGGCGCGAAAATCATTGTAAGTAAAAGCGGTATGGCCAAACTCAAGTCAGTACTCGGATGGTAGTGCTAGGATTCCCCGTCCTCGTCAACATCTTCTTCAGCCTCATGACTACTACCTCGCTTGTTCTCTAATACATAACGAACGAACAAACACCCACCGATAGCGGTAAAATAAATAAATACGATTTGCAACGGGTGACTGAAAAGAAATGCTTTTACTGCTCCAGGATCATTGCCTCCTCTATAAAAAAAAGCCATGACAAGCCCTACTCCTATGACCTCAGCTACCAAAAAGGCAAAAATTGTGATGAACACCCATAGCACGGTATTCAATCCTTTTGCTTTTGCAATGAGGCTGTTTTTATAAGCGAAGTAAATACTCAGGAACAGTTCAGGCATTCTAGATAATTTCAGGAATTGGACAACACGCACAATCAAGTATAACCGGATACGAATGTGTTGTTATCGTGCAATATAATAAGTTAATAGTTTCACATGGCCTCAAATAAATAATGCCGCCATGCTGGCGGCATTATTATCAAAATACTGATTGTTATTTAACAATGGGATCGCCGTTCTTATCCAGTTCCACCATTTCGTAGCCAAGTTTTTCCAGTCCACTCCACAACTTAGCTTTGTCCCCCACCAGCACCACATTCATCTTATTCACATCCGGAATATTTTGGGAAGCTAGCGTATTCACATCTGCCACCGTCAGCTTGTTCAGCAGCTCGTTCTGTTTTTTAGAGAAATCAGCAGGCAGATCGTACTCCATTATCCTGGAAAGGAAGGTTGCCTTCTGGAAGCCACGCTCATAGTTACGGGCATCACTCTGTCCCATTGAACTTTTTGTAAACGCAAGTTCGTCAGCTGTTACACCCTTTTCCCTGAACTCTTTCATCAATTTCAATACGTCGGCCATAGCGCTGTCGGTTGCGTTTGCTTTGACACCTGAGCTGAAAGTATAAGTACCGGTATATTTATCACCGTCGAAGTAACCACGTGCGCCGTACGTCCATCCGCGTTCTTCACGAAGGTCAAGATTCAGGCGGCTGTTAAACGCGCCACCAAAAGGATAGTTCATCACCGTGCTTTTATAATAGTTGCCAAGTGCGTCATATTTCATGTCAGTCACATAACCGATACGGAATTCTGTCTGCGCAGCGTTGGGCACATTTACGAAATGTATCCTGGTTTTTTCAGGTTTTGGTGCAGCAGGCAGTGAAGGCAGTGCAATTTGGGTTGACGGCAGTTTTTGGAGGAACGCAAGGCTATTGGTCACTTGTCCCTCGCCGATGTCTCCCACAACAACGACCTCGGCATTCTTTTTAGAAATATAGTTATCGTAATAACGCTGCATATCCGCGAACTGAATATTGCCAATAGTGGTTTCAGTACCCGCTCCCGGCCAGCCAAGCACGTTATTTTTACCATACTGTACTTTGTTATAGACATTGCTCGCAACAACCGCAGGCCTGTTCATAGAATTTTTGATCTCTTCTAAAAGACGCTTTTTATTGGTACTGAAGGCTTCTTCGGTGAACTTAGGAAGCAACAGACGTTCTTCTACCAACGCCATCGTCTTATCGTAGTTTTTGGCAAGCGTGCGTACAGTCACTTGTATACCATCGATGGTTGAGTAAACATCAATACTACTACCTAATTTTTCCAGCTCAACACTTAATGCCTCCGCAGTATAGTTCTTTGTGTCCTCCTCCATCATTCCCACAAATAACCTTGACAAACCTGCTTTTGATGGATCGTTCGCTTCCAGCATTCTTCCTCCCTCAAAATCAATGAAGAGGTTTACAACAGGGATCTCGTCGCTCTTTGTACCAATAACCCTCACATTGCCCGGGAGCTCTTTACGCCAGAAAGCGGGCACTTTCACAACCGGTGCCGCCCCTGCTGCCGGCATCTTAGTGCGATCAAAGTTATCTTTCGCCTTTACGTACTTGAGATTAGCATAGCCATAATCGGGTGCAGTATAGCCGGCTGTCGACACTGTGTAATTGTCCGCTGCAGCCTTATTGTCCTCCTGCCCTTTGGTCAGCACACTCACAAAGACGCCATGCTTGCCTTTGATGTATTGGTTATACACACGCATCACGTCTTCCTTGGTCACGCGCTGGTACATGTTCATTTCTTTGCCCAGGTAGTTAGGGTCGCCGCGGAATGTCTGGTAAGCGGCGAGTTGAGACACTTTCCCTGCAACACTTTCAAGACCATATATCGTTTGTGATTCGCGTGAGTTTTTAAACTTGGTTATGTCGTCATCCGTCACCCCATTTTTTTCAAACTCAGCAAAACTCTGACGAACCAGCGTCTCCATGTCGGATAATTTCTTTCCCGGATATGGCGTAACACTGATCATGAATTCGCCAGCCAATTCGTAGGTTGGATGGTGAACATCAGCGCTAACTGCTTCTTGCTTTTTGACGAATTGTTGGTAGAAGATCGAGTTCTTACCACCACCAAGTATATCGGCCAGGCAATCCAGTGCAGCTTCGTCTTCATGGTACCGCGGCACGCCTGGATAAGTAATACGCAGCATTGGCAGCTTCGCGTAGTTATCAACGAATGAAACATACCTGTCGGCAGGCAGCGGCGGAGTATCCATTGCTACCATCATAGGATCGGGCCCTGAAGGGATCGATCCAAAGTATTTTTCTACGAGTTTAACTACGTCTTTGGGATTGACGTCACCACCAACGGTTACTGTTGCATTGTTAGGCCCGTACCAGCGGAGGAAGAAGTTCTTCAGGTCATCAACGTTCACACGGTTCAGGTCTTCTATATATCCAATCGTCAACCATGAATACGGATGGCCGTAAGGGAACAGGTTTTTAGCTGTCACCTCGTTCACCAACCCATAAGGCACATTATCATAACGCTGTCCGCGCTCGTTCTTTACGGTGGCACGTTGCACTTCAAATTTCTTTTGCGTTACTGCATCCACTAGGAAGCCCATACGATCAGCTTCCAGCCACAGCATTTTTTCCAGCTGGTTGCTAGGCACTGTTTCGAAGTAGTTTGTGCGGTCACGGTTTGTTGTCCCGTTAAGTGTACCACCAGCTTCGGTGATTATTTTGAAATGCTGCTCATCGGCTACGTTATCAGACCCCTGAAACATCATGTGCTCGAAGAAGTGGGCGAAACCCGATTTACCGATCTCTTCACGCGCCGAACCCACATGGTAGGTAACATCCACATGCACGATAGGATCAGAATGGTCTTCATGGACAATAAGCGTTAACCCGTTGGGCAACATATACTTCTCGTAGGGGATCACCAGTTCGCTGCCAGTCTTTGTGATCTTCTCGACAAGCTTCGCCTGCGCCATTGCTGACGGAGAATAAAGAACTACCGCAGCCGAAAAGGCTAAAATGATACGCTTCATATTTTCTGAGGAAAATTTGTTCTATGTAAATATAACTCTTGCGGGGCAGATAAGCCAATGTCCGTCTGCAAATTGACCCTTCGGTTACCCTGTTTGCAGGCGTTTTGGCATAAATTTTACACACTCATCAAAAAAACCATTATGCACAAGCTATTGTCGGTTTTTACGCTCGTTGCGGTATCCCCTTTGTTTATGTATATGTCATGTAAAGACAGTACGGTAAAAGCACCAGGGCCTTGTACTGAACCCGTTATGTGCACCCAGATGTTTGCCATGGTAACGGCACAAGTCGTTGATGCCGTAGGCAATCCCGTAAAACTGGACGAGGCTTACACCGTGCGAGCCGGCACCAGCGATAAAATAACATCGTCCCAGGAGCCGGGCATGAACAATGCCTATGTTGTACTTGACGACAGCTACCAAAAGAAACTAGCGCAAACCACTGCTGCATTCCGCTTTGTCGGAATGAAGGATGGCAAAAAAGTAGTTGACGAGCCTTATACAATTTCTGCCGATTGTTGCCATATAAAAAAAGAATCTGGCCCCACCACCATCACTATACAATAGTTATCCTCCATCATCGAAGTTTGGGTCTATTATGGACGGTTTGTTCACGTAGTTGCTATTGTAACGGTAACGCAGGTCGGTGTTCAGCATGATCTTGAATGCAGGCTCGCCCTCAACTCTTCGCGGGAAGAAAATACTTCTCAATTCTATTGTACCAAATACCAGGTTTTCATTACGGCTGCGGATACCGCCTCCAATGCCCGTGTAAATATCGGCCTTAGTAAAATTTCCCAACGGCGGCGTGATCGCAACTGCGTTCGCCGTGATGAAGGGTGCAAACTTGAAACTCAACAGCTGATACTTCAGGTAGAAGTACGATTCGGAGAACACGCCGATACGCTGATCGCCGTTAATATGCTGCTGGTGGAAATTGTGCAGCCCGAAAGGGTTATTGATGCGCAGCAATTCAGTAGAGCGTCGGTTGAACAAGCCCGAATAACTAAGGCTCATATACTGCCGGATCTTTACGTTTTTCCATTGCATCAACCGGCTGAATGCACTGCCGCCGATCACCAGCGCTCCATCTTCAAGCCCGAGCTTTTCGTAGAAAGAACCTCCCCTGAAATACAAACGGTAAAACTCCCCTGCTTTGGAAACGATATAACGCTCAGCCCTCAGGCCTGCATAAGGGCGCTCAAGATACAGCTGTTTATGCCAGCCACCGGTTACTGCGATGTTATAACCGTAGGGGATATCTTCAGTGATTCCAAAGCCATAGATATAATTTGTCTTATAGAAATCCTGGCGAAAGAAGGTGATCTGCGCCAGGGCCAGCTGTACATCGTTGAACAAAGGATGAAACCCGCCATTCACCTGGTAGGGTTGCTGATCGACAATGTTTTGTGCGTAGCGTAATGATAGGAAACGCCTGTCGCGGATCTTAGTGGTGTTCAACTTTTCACTGGCTATGTTGTAGCCTATCCAGCTGTCGAAAGCGTTGAGGCTATATCGATAAAACACGCTGTCCGGGCGGTCGTTATGATAGGCTTTCTCCGTGAACCTGTGCGCGAGATAGATACCGCCGGCAAACCGCATGTTCGGCGAGGCCAGCGGCCGGTCAAAACTCACGAAATAGTTCGTCTCCTCCTCTTTACCGTCTGCCAGCGAGGGACTGGCAGTAGAATAGCCGGCAGACCCGTTGATGAAACTCCCCGCTATGCTGTTCTTTGAATACTGCATCCTGTAAGCAAATACCGGGTCGCGATCCTGGTGGTAAAGAGCTGTGAACTTCAGTTGTTGACCGGCACCCAGCAAATTAGCTTCCGACACGCTGGCTTTGAAATGTTGCAGGCTACCCATATCCAGCCCTGCCGACAGTGTGAACACATCACGGGTTATCACTTCCACGTCCACAGTATCAGAACTATCGTTCAAAGGCTTCACCACTATTCTTGCATCCTGTATGAAGTTCAGCGTACGCAGGTATCGCTCGTTATCTGCGATAGTGAACGCATTCAAAGGCCGGCCCTCCCTTATGAAAAGATTATTCCGTATCACCCATTCCTTTGTGTCGATATGCAGCGCATTCATTACCGCATTACCCAGGGCCTCCAGTTTCTTCGTCGAATCGCCTGAGCGCTGTTTAAAACCAATCCTCGTTATAACGATGTCGCGAATGGACTTGCCTTCATATTTCAGAAACGGATTTTCACTCCTGGTGTTTATGGCAGCATCCTGGTTAGATGTGTCGACGGGATCCCGGGTTATTGACTCTACGCCTTTCTTTACAAGATTGGAAATGAACTTGCTCTTCGGGAATATCTTAATGCTGTCAAGACGAAGGGTATCAAGCCGGCGTTGGGCTTTGGCGCCCACGGAAACCATGCAGATAAGTATACAGAAAACCAGCCATCGTCTTGTAGTCAACCCATTCAAAATCAAATTACTTTACCGTTCTTTCATACGATACACAAAAATCATACGCGCGCGGTAAAGCCAGCCTTTAGCTACCTGGTAAACACAGCCGTACAGGTCTCATTCACAAGCCCTGATGAATCCTTGACCGTGTAATTGATAACTATTTCGTTATCATTAAAAGTGCCGATGCCTGAGTAGGTGACGCCGTCAATAAGCTGTGCGGGAACGCTCACGTTTTTGCTCTCCGGCACGAGGTCTGCATATACCTCCGTGCTCCATACCTTGGTCCAGAAGCCTTTGATCAGAATACGATTGACGAACTTCTCGGCAGGCTCAATGAACACCGGGTACGACATACTGTCGCTGGTGCATTTACGTTTTTCGATGAACTGACCTTTGTAAGCCACCGCAATATTAGAGTAGGGCTTTATTTTCACGGTCATCTTCTGCATCTGAACGTCTTTGAACCTTGTGGTATCCGTAACGTAAATGGGGTACGAAGCTTCTAAAACTTTGTCTGTTGTAATGACCATTTGCGTAATGAAAGGCGGCATACCTGTTTGTTTGGTATAGCTCACCTTCATGCCTTTGGGCAGGTCAGCGGCACCAAGCGTGATCATCTCCGTCTTACCCGACAGCAACCGCACATTCAGGTTCAATCTCACCTCGCCGATACGTTCCATTGAAGTATCGCGGACGCCATCGACCTTGAAAGCAAATTTATCCGGAGTAACCACAGGTGGTTGGTAGTCATCGCCGCCTTTTTTGCAAGATGCTATGGCAACAAGGCAGGATAGGGCTAATATGTTCAACGCTTTTTTCATACTCAAATTTCAGTACGTTCTGATGTACTAAGATACGGATTATAGTGTTTTGTTTGGTCAACAAATTATTGATTGTTAGCCTATGAGCAAGGATCTCATGGAAATAGAGCCCGCATCGAATTTATCATTGAAATATTTAACATCGTCTTTCTTGTCCTGCAAGGCCAAAGTATAGATCAGCGGCAGGTAATGATCGTTGGTGGGCACGGCCATTCCCGCCAACTTGCCCATCTTATCATACCTGATGACCGTCTCATGGTCTCCTTTGTCTATTGCGGTTTTTATTTTATCATCAAATTCGGCAGCCCAGCCAAAAGTTTCCTTTGCATGAAAATCCACCATACCGAGATTGTGCACGATGTTACCACTACCCATAATCAGCACTCCTTTGTTTCTTAACACACCCAGTTGCCGAGCCAGCTCATAATGATACTGCGGTGGCTGCGAATAGTCGATGCTCAGCTGGAACACAGGTATATCCGCCTTCGGATACATCGGCAGCAAGACCGACCAGGTGCCATGATCCAATCCCCACTCGTGGTCGTCCATCACTGCGGTCGACCTGATCGCTTTTTTCGTTTCTGCAACCATGTCGGGCGCATTTTTCGCCGGGTATTGCTGTGCGAACAGCTCTTTAGGAAAACCACCGAAATCGTGGATGGTCTTCGGGCGCTCCATGGCGGTAACATATGTTCCACGTGTCAGCCAGTGCGCGGAAACAGAAAGAATAGCCTTGGGCCTAGGCAGCGTTTCGCCCAATTGTTGCCATTTGTTGCTGAATTCGTTCTTCAGTATTGCATTCATCGGGTTGCCATGGCCGGCAAACATTACCGGCATCCTTCCAGATGCAGGTTGTTCGTCTGCCCAGCGACTAAAAGCCTGTAACTTCATCACCATCGGAGTCAGCAGCGCCGCAGCGCCTATTCTTAAAAAATTTCCCCTTTTCATTTCTTTAGTGATACAAAGTTACCATATAACTTGCCGCGGCAATATCGAACTCATTTATAGACTTATATGTAGCGACATTAGTTGGTGAATTCATAAAATATGTTTGAGCCCTGATTAATGGATTAAAAGGATTGACCAGGCGGCGGGTTGTCGAAAGTTGTCGTTTTTCAGTGTTTTTCATGATCGGTCAGTTTAATCTGGGTCGGAGTATGTTACGTTTTGTTACGAATTCGGGGCATTGGCAAATCCTGTCTCGTCCTGATTTTGGTTTACAGTTTTGTTCTGATCAGCCAAT
>CAMPKG010000068.1 GCA_946887085.1 uncultured Sphingobacteriales bacterium | reverse complement strand
CCTGCAGCAGTCACTGCCTGGCGGTATATCTTATCCTGCACATCGCCGCAGGCAAACACACCTTCGATATTGGTTTTGGATGTACCCGG
Organism: uncultured Sphingobacteriales bacterium; assembly: GCA_946887085.1. Next base: position 11,962 of record CAMPKG010000068.1, on the reverse strand, counting down.
CTGTGTGAGCAGGTATCCTGCATTGTCCATATCCAGCCATCCTTTGAACAGCGAGGAGTTGGGCTCGTGGCCTATGGCTACGAAGAAGGCCTTCACAGGTATGATGCTCTCCTCGTTAGTTTTGTTGTTGAGTATTTTGATGCTGTCCACTTTGTTCTCGCCCAGCACTTCCAGTGTTTCACTGTTCCAGTATACTTTGATGTTGGGTGTGTTCAGTACACGCTGCTGCATCACCTTGCTTGCACGCATCTCATCGCGGCGCACCAGCATGTGTACGGTGCTGCAAAGCTTGGAAAGATACAGCGCTTCCTCGCAGGCAGTATCTCCGGCACCTACTATGGCTACTTCCTGTCCTTTGAAGAAGAAACCATCGCAAACTGCACAGGCAGAAACACCGTGGCCGTTCAGGCGCTGCTCGGAAGGCAATCCCAGCCATTTGGCAGATGCACCTGTAGCTATGATCAGCGAATCAGCCTCTATCCATTTCTCTTCGTCTATCTCTACTTTATACGGGCGGTTCGACAAGTCAACTTTAGAGGCCATACCCCAGCGGATATCAGCGCCCATGCGCTGTGCCTGCTTCTCAAAATCGATCATCATCTGCGGGCCCATAATGCCCTCAGGATAGCCCGGGTAGTTCTCTACCTCGGTAGTGATGGTAAGCTGGCCACCCGGCTGCAGGCCCTGGTAGAGCACCGGTTTCAGGTTAGCACGAGACGCGTATATAGCGGCGGTATAACCGGCCGGGCCGGAACCGATAATGAGACAATGTACTTTTTCTACTTCAGCCATGATAATGATTAAAAAGGAGAACAAAAATGCGAAAAAAACCTGGCCTTTTGGTTCTTAACTGTCTATACAGCTATTGCCGTGGAAAACTATTTAATAACTACGGTATCGTGGATAGAGCCATAGCCGGCCCATACACCGAGGGCGTCGTTGCTGATATTGGACTTTACCCTAATAGGTGTAGAGAACGGGCTGCCCAATGTGCCCAAAGCATATTCGAACGTACTATAGAATTCGTACACGGCTTTGTCGATGGCAGTCCATTTCAGGATGACCGTATCGCCGGGCAGAAAGAAACCAAGGCTGTCCCTGCCCACCGTACTGTTCCTGTCCTCACCCGCAGAGAGCGTGGTTTCGAAATAGGTACCGTTGATCAGCTCGTCGGAATAAACGGAGTTGAGGCCGGGGTAGAAACGCTCACTATTACGTTTAGTAAAGTAGCGGACATAGTTGCCCATTGTATCCGGCTCTTTGAAAAAGATCTTGATGAACTTTACATCAGGGTTATCCTGCGGGGTGAATGGTGGATCGGCAGTGATCACAGAGTCGAGTGTCGTAGGGTTGGGTATTTTGGTGAACGACTCGTAAGTCTTGCCTTCATATTCGACGGTAAGTTTGTAGGTCTTCTCTACTTCACCCACTACCCAGCTGGCTGGGGAGTCGAGGTTTACAGAGTAGAAGCTAAATTTATTACCACCGGCTGTGTCAATAGTATATTCGCGAAGCACGACAGACTTAGTTCCATCGGATACAGTCACCTTTGCTCCATGCACGAAGCTGTTTTGGAGCGTACTCAAGTCTATTTTGGCAAAGTAGCCTATGGATTTTGTGAGGGCGACAAAAGGCGGCTGGCCGGTCTCAATACCGCCTTCCACCACAAGGCGCGATTCGCCTTCATCGAGTTTGACATTGACTTCTTTCTCACAAGAGCTGAACAGGGATATAAGCACAACAGCGATACCTATGAACTTAAAGGTATCGCTGTTGGAAAAGAGTTTGCGCATATAGAACTAATAACGGCGCAAAAATATGGAGAATTAGCTGAATATCGGTTAGTTGCTTGTAGCTACTACGTATTTGCCATCAGGGCTATACATCACCGGCAATATCTTGTGGTATTTCTCGAAGTAGTCGTAGCCCGCTTTGAGATTGATCCAGAAGCGTTGTTTATCCTGGTCGCCTGCATAAGCTTTCCCGAGGAAGTTCAGCCCAACCTTGTCGAAACGGGTGGGGAAGATGTGTACAGGGATGTATGTCTGTCCTGCGAGCTTGGCGTTGAGGCAAAGCGTGTAGAGTTCCTGGATGATGCCATCTGTCATAGGCATACAACCTACGGTAACGCAGCCGCCGTGGATATAGATATCGCCGCCCGGTTTAGCCTTATCGCCCAGTACCATATCAGAGTAGTTAGGGTAGTTCAGCAGCATCGAGAGATAGAAGTCGCTCTTGGGATTGAAGTCCTCGATAAAATAGAAGCCTTCAGGCACCTGCCTGTCGCCTTCCACGCGCTTAGGGCCTAAAATACCCGACAGTGCGCAAATACGGTAGTTCTTTACAAGTTTGTATTTAGCAGTATCGCTATCACGCGCCCATAGCTCCATTTCGTTCTGCGCCTTGAAGCTGCGTATGTAGATGTCAGACGGGGGGTAGGCCATGCCTTTATCTTTGAAGGCCTTGGCCAATGTATCATTGGTCTTCATCCAGGCCTGCGAAACGCGGTTGAATGAGAACTGGAAGTTCCTGAAAGTCTGGACATCATCCTGCGCGAAAGAAACGGCAGCCATGAAACTCACAACAGCACACAGCACCAGGCTCTTTAACAGCGTTTGCCTTCTGATCATACCTTGAGATATAGAAATTGGGATTCAGACAAAGATAAGATTTTGAAGTCAAAAAGTTTTCTTAAAACGCATTAAAAATGGGGCAATTGCTTGCCCCATTTCAAACTATATATTTGGTCTTTTACTTCTCCAAAGAGAGTTTCTGAGTTGAAGTAGCAGATGCGGTACGGATGTTCACAATGTAGTGGCCGTTCTGCAGGTGAGAAAGGTCGATAGACGCCTTGCCTGACTGCAGTTCCAAACTGCTTTTGTACACGACGCGACCAGTCATGTCGCTTACGGAAACTGTAGCATTTGGTTCGTTTGCACCAGTGCCGATGAACACCAGGCCATTACTTGGGTTGGGATAAATACCCACGTTACTTGCAGCGATCTCTTCGATACCGGTAGTTTTTGGAACGATGGTTTTGGAGCTGTTGAGTCTTTCGAAGTTTACGTTGTTGGTAACAGGTTTCATGGTTATCAGGGTGACGCCCGCAGTAGTAGTTGTATAGCCTGCGTCTTCGGGGTAAATGGTGTAAGAACCGGTTGGCAGGTCGGTAAATGAGTAATCGCCATTTGCGTCTGTAGTAGCGTACTTAACGAAGTTGCCGTTGTGGTCTCTGAGGAGTATGGTCATGCCCTGGATACCGCCGCTGGTGCCTTTGTTGGCGCCCTGGCTAACATTGCCTCCAATAAAGCCCGGACCGCTGGTAACAGTGCCTGTCTGCATGAGTATGTATTTGCCAGCGCTGGTACCACCAGTATGGTTGATGAGGGTAGCAGTGTTCCAATAGAGGCTGTTGAGGTGATATGTTGGAACGTATCCTGTTCCGCTTGAAGGGCCATCTATCTGGTGGGCTTTGGTGCGGTACTGGCCTGCTGGTTTGTTGTAGAAAGCATAAGGCGCATACTGAGTCGGGAAGTTGTACACCACCTGCGAGTCAACTGCGTACAGGTTATTGGTAGTAGAGTCGAATTGGATCAGCCAAACCTTGAAGGTATCCTGCACGGTACTGTCCGCGATAATGCCGCCGGAAATGACGTTGGGGCCCTGAGACGAGATAGAGACGTTGGTAGAGTCTGTTTTGCTGCAACCCGCGCTTGAAGATGACCCTGTGAGCGTGACATGGTAGAAGCCTGAATTGGCATATGTATGAGATACAGGCGATCCGCTGCCAAAATTGCCATCACCGAAGTTCCAGGAATAGCTCATGCCGGGGGTGTTGCTGAGGTTGTTAGCAGTAAAGGTTACCGTGTTGCCATTAGCGCTCTTTGAAATAGATATTGCGCATGGAGGTGGTGGGGGAGCCGTCACGGTTATTTGTTGGGTGTCTGCATCAGAACAAAGGATAGTATTCGTTATTGAGTCATACACCTCAATTTTTACTATGGCCGTGTAGGTTCCAGGACCGGGATAAGTATGGTTAACCGTTCCCCAGAAACCGTATTGCGGACTAACATTAACAGTAGGGCGAAGGGTCTTATTTACCCAAAAATTGGGTGTGCCGTTTGCAGGTGTAGACGTATTGGTGAACGTAACACTCAGGCCATTTGCCGAATAGGTAAAGCCGGCATTACACGGTGTTTGCGCAAAAGACGATAGCGACCATAGGGAAGCCACAAGAAAGAGTAAAAGGTTTCTCATAGATAAGTTTTAAGAGATTAAGAAATAGGTTTAACTGTTAGACAATCATATGACATTGCTGGTTGGTAAAAAGCAAAAAATCCCTAACTGAGTTAGAGATTTTTTGAATATCTGACAGTGTGATGACAATCAGAGATTGCCTCGTTTCTCCTGCTCGCGCTCTATTGACTCAAATAGAGCTTTGAAGTTTCCTGCACCGAAGCTCTTGGCTCCCTTGCGTTGTATGATCTCAAAGAATAATGTTGGACGGTCTTCTATGGGCTTGGTGAAGATCTGCAGCAGATAGCCTTCTTCATCACGGTCTACAAGTATTTTGAGATCGTGCAAAGGTTTGATATCCTCATCGATCTTACCCACACGTGCGAAAAGATCATCATAATATGTATCAGGGGTGTTAAGAAACTCTACACCCCGTGACTTCAATTCACGAACGGTTGAGATGATATCGCTGGTAGCAACTGCAATGTGCTGTACTCCTTCGCCTTCATAGAACTCCAGGTATTCTTCGATCTGAGATTTCTTCTTGCCTTCAGCGGGCTCATTGATCGGAAACTTCACGTAACCGTTGCCGTTGCTCATTACCTTGCTCATCAACGCCGAATATTCGGTTGTGATCTGCTTATCATCGAAGGGTAGAATATTGGAAAAGCCCATGATGTCTTCATACCATTTTACGGTCTCATTCATCCTGTTCCAGCCAACATTGCCTACACAATGATCAACATACAACAAGCCAACCTCAGAAGGATTGTAACTGCTTGTCCACTCTTTATAACCCGGTAAGAACGGGCCGGTATAGTTTTTTCTTTCAACGAACAGGTGAATGGTCTCGCCGTAGGTATAAATGCCTGACATCCTCACTTCGCCATGCTCGTCCGTTTTAGTAACGGGCTCCATGTATGGCTTTGCGCCGCGCTTAGTTGTCTCTTCAAAAGACTTATATGCATCATCCACCCACAGGGCCAGTATTTTCACACCGTCGCCGTGTTTGAATATGTGTTCTGATATCGGGTGGGAAGACTTCAGCGGGGTAGTAAGCACCAGTCTGATCTTGCCTTGTTTTAAAACATACGATGCACAATCGCGCACCCCGGTTTCGGGACCGGCATATGCAAGCGACTGGAATCCAAAAGCTGTTTTATAGAAATGCGCAGCCTGCTTGGCATTGCCTACATACAATTCGATGTGATCTGTGCCGTTAATGGGCAGAAAATCCTGCGCCTGCTTCATCCTTTCACTTACTGTAAGTTGTTCCATTACCTGTTTTTTAAGTACTGTTATCAAATTATTCGGCCCAACTCATTACGTAGTTGGCATCTTCAATATTCTGAGCATCCTGTGTCATGAACAGCGGGTGGAAAGTATCTACCATCACAGCCAGTTCTTTGGTTTCCTTAGCGCCGATACTCTTTTCCACCGCTCCGGGATGCGGGCCATGCGGAATGCCTGCCGGGTGAAGTGTGATCATACCGCGTGTTACATGTTTGCGACTCATGAAATCGCCGTCTACATAGTAAAGCACTTCGTCGCTGTCGATGTTGCTGTGATTATATGGGGCCGGTATAGACTCCGGATGATAGTCGTAAAGTCTTGGTACGAATGAGCAGATAACGAAGTTGTGCGCATCGAAGGTCTGGTGAACGGGAGGCGGCTGATGGACACGGCCTGTTATCGGCTCGAAGTCGTGTATGCTGAGTGCGTATGGATAATCGCAGCCGTCCCATCCCACAACATCGAAAGGATGATTGGCGTACCAGAAGTTGTACAGCAATCCTTTTTTCTTTACCTGTATCAGGAATTCCCCGGTTTCATCGATGGTGATCAGGTCCTGTGGCTTGCGTATGTCGCGTTCGCAAAACGGCGAATGCTCCAGCAATTGGCCATACCTGCTTTGGTACCGCTTTGGGAAGGTTACAGGACTAAATGATTCGATGATGAACAGCCTGTTATCTGGGGTATTAAAGTCTATCTGGTAAATGGTACCCCGCGGAACTACTATGTAATCGCCATAGCTGAATGGCAACTGGCCATATTGCGTTTTAAGTGTACCTGTACCCTCATGTATAAAGATCACCTCATCCGCATCAGCATTCTTGTAGAAATAGCCTTTGGTGCTTTGCTGGGGGGAAGCAAGTGAAAGCTGAACATCATTATTGAAAAGGACGATCTTCCTGCTTTTCAGATAGTCCGCTTCAGGCTTTACATTAAAGCCCTGGAAACTACGGTGCTTCAATATGTTGTCGGTCGCAGGTTTGGGCTTCACATCTACAGGTTCTTCAACACGAATGATCTGTGTGGGAGGATATATATGATACAGCAAAGAATAATCGGACGAAAAGCCTTCTGTGCTGAACAATTGCTCTGAATATAATTTGCCATCCGGCCTGCGAAACTGTGTGTGACGTTTATGCGGAATTTTACCCAGCGAATAATAATGTGGCATTAAGCACTATTTGCGCCAAAATTACGACATTACCCTGCTTTTACAATATTCAAAAACTGATATTGGTCAACGCAAATACATATTAATAGTTTACTGGCATAAAAAAGCCCGGAGTTTCCGGGCTGAATATGTTAGATATCGATGTTTATTTGATCTCGCAATTCTGCAATTCCCCTTTCTGGTCGCATTTGTTATTGGCCTGGATTTTGCCCTTGGCGTCCACTACATGAACGGTTACTTTGCCCTGGTGATCAGTGCATTCGCACTCATAGAACTTGGTGCACGAGCTAAGGAGTGCGCTTGACGCCAGGAGAAGGGTTGCAATTACGTACGATCTCATACAATAGTCAGATTTTCAGGATACAATGATACAAAAAAAAGTGAATGAAGCATCTATTGATTTTTTGTCCACTTGCCGGTATAATTAGCTTTGCCGTTTTTCACTTCCACAAGGTAGAGCCCAGCCGGTAAATGTCCGACTTCGGGAGACAAAACTGCTACGCCTCTTCTGGCTGCATAGGTGGATGCAAACACCACCTTGCCATTAATGTCTCGAAGGGTTATTGAAGCTTTGCCTGCAGATGCATTGCTAATGGCAATATTGAGGTTGTCATCGGAAGGATTGGGATATATCGTCACGCTAAGCTCGTTGGCTGCGGTTTGCGGCACGTTGAGGTCAAAATCGAAATATTGTGCGTAGCCCGACGAAACGGTGCCAATGCTCAGGTTATAGTATTTACCCGAAGGCGTTTCCTGGAGCTTCACGGCACGTACCATATAGAACTGGGTACCGTTGCTGCCGAAAGAGTCAACGAACGATGTACCTGTGAGCATACCTGAGCGTCTCTTATACATGCCAAATTCAGTACCTGACCTGTATACATAATACCCGATGACTCCTGCGTCGGGAGAGGCCGTCCATGTTATTGTGGTGCCTGCTGTGGCCGAGGAACTAATTCCCGGGCTGCCGGGAGGTTTTATATAGTCTGTTCTTAAGGTAAGATCACCCATGAGTGACTGGTGAATCCAGCGGGCGCCAACATTAGAAGGGCCGTAAACAGCGCCATAGTTATTTTGCGACTGCAAGGTACTGTAGCCGATATGCTCTCCCAATGCCATTTGATGGTGGAACTGGTTAGGCCGTCCGGCCCAGGTTGATATAAGCGCAGGTGTATTGGAACACAACGGCGCACGAAGGAAACAGTTTGGCGCGTCGAAGTCGCCAAAATAGCTGCCGAATACCATCACAAATATTGCGTTGACATTGTTGGTTGTTAGGTTGTTTGTAGTGCCAACGCCACCGCATGATGTATAACTTCCGCCTCCACAACCATAGGCCCATTGATAAGATGAAGTATTTAATGCAGGGATAAAATCAGCTGATTTTATACTGTCACGTCCAAGCAAAGGACTGAAATTTCGCCATGCATTGGCCGCGAATGCCTCGCCGCCCATCGCGCCGAAATTATCGTCGACAAGTCCTCGCTTGATCACGGCTATTGAATCCATTTTATAAGAATGCTCTCGATCCAAATAGCTTTTTATCATCTGAACTTCGGTTTTAGAGAATGCAGGCATATTCGCAAAATCTATTCTGCCAACCTGTAGCTCCAGATCACTGGGCAGTTGACTTTGATCCCACTTACCATCTCCAGGAATATTATCGTTTTCGGGTCGGGTAGCAGCTGTTACGTTGACTGCGTTATCCGTCCATACACCATCAATATCTCCATAAAAAACGTCAGCAGGCCAGGCCCCTTTATGATCGGGTGTGTGGCCGTCAGGGTATATGTCTCCGCTGTATGGAACCGCTATATGCCCTACCAGCAAAACAGCATTTAAATTTGGATTTGCCTGCCGGGTGTTGATGATCAGTGCTTTTACATCGGGAACAGGTAGATTTCTCGATACATCAACTCTGTGAACTTGCCAGCCATCGCCGCGGATATCACGCATTAGTCTGCTCAGCTCATTTTCACAGGTTGTGGTGAAGGTCGAGTCCACTATCATTAATATCCCACCACGATGGTGAATGGGAGGTGCCATTATGCCTGCATATATATATCCTAGTGCGTTAATACCACTGCCATTTTTGATGACATGATATTCGTACGCAGAATCGGCGATAACATTATTGTCATGATAGAAGGTATCGGCCGATGTCAGGTTCGCAATATTTGTCCACGTACCAGAGCCTAATGCCTTCCGGTATACGCCGTAAGTAAGCGTATTTGCAAACGGGCGCCATGATATGGTTATTCTCGGTGGGGATTGTTGTACCTGGGCCTGCAACTGCACAGCGTAGTCTGCAGCTGTTTGCGCTTGTGTTACCTGAATAGATGTGAATGCCAGGAGGAGGGAAGCAAGGCGCTTGACCATAAAATGTGTATTTGTACGAATATAATATTTTTTATAGCAACTATTTAATTTCTAGTTGAACATCACCGTATATAGGGTAGGCGGTGCAGGTAAGAATAAGGCCTTCGGCCAGTTCCTTTTCAGTCAGCACCTCATTGTTCCTATGCCAGACCCGGCCGGACACGCACCTGGCCACACAAGTTCCGCAAATACCATTTTCACAGCTGTAGGGCAGTTGTATATCATTCTTTTTTGCAGAAGAGAGGATGGTGTCGGGATATTCAGATCTAAAGCGGTGTATCGTGCCTTTGTAATTTATTTCGACTGAATGTTTGGTTATGTCGGGTGGGGCCATTGTTTGCGTAATAACCGAAGTGCTGAAGTTCTCCTTCCTGATATTTCCTGCAGGTATGTCCTCCTCCTCCAGCCCCAATAATACCATACGCATATAAGCGAACGGCCCGCAGACATAAAAAAGAACATTTTCTCTTTCAGTCACAAGGTATTCGGTAAGCAGAGTAGGCAGCAGCCATTTGCTGAGGCGCGCGCGCGTTAGGTCTGGTGCAGAGCTGAAAAGAAACTCAACTTTAAAACGGCCGGCATAATATTCAACCAGTTCGGTGATCTCCCTGTGAAACACGGTATCGCTCGCAGCGGGGTTGCTGTAGGCCAGTGTTACCGCCAGGCCCGGATGTAGGTGTAATGCGGATTTAATAAGCGAAATAATAGGCGTAATACCTATGCCTGCAGCGAGAAAAAACAGCTGCCTGAAGTCTCCGATGTTATCAGGCAATGTAAAAAAGCCCGATGGACCGGAAACTGCAATTGTATCGCCCGCTCGCATGACGTCGATCAGTTCTCTTGAGACTTTGCCGTTTGGGATGCGTTTTACAGTGATTGCCGGGTACTTATCTGTGACAGGTGAGCTCGAGAAAGAGTATGATCGGCGTTCGATGCCGTTGGTGGAAAGTACGGTGAGAAATTGTCCGGCACCGTAATCTATATTATCTGACAGCACAAAAGTCTTTACGTCTGCAGTTTCCTGCCTGATGTCTGCAATCCTGGTTTTCCGAAAGCCTTCGGGTAACTGCATCTACACTATTTTTTTCTAAACTAGCCAAATTGTTTCGCAATCATGTTTTTGTTTGGTATATTGTACGTCCACCCGCATTGTCCCTATCAACTGAAAACCGTATAGTGAAGAAGAGAGAACAAAAACATTGAGAAATGAATACCCTGTACATTACAAACAAGACGGACAAACCCATGCGGGCGACAATTTCTGACAGCAGCACAGGCAATAGCCTCATTGTTTACGAGCTTCATCCAGGTTACAACGAGATCATTGTGAACAGCCTGGAGAACGGCAGCTATACCATACTGCTTACAGACGATAAGAACGACATTTTTTACCAGCAACGTCTTATTAAAGATTAAAGCTCACGCGCCATTCTTCTATTCAACCTGTAAGCAATATACAGGCAACAAAGTGTTACAGCAATACTGAAGTAACCCGTCACAGCATAGTTGAGAATAGTATTGTCAGGCTGCTTTACCACCACAAAACCTGCTACAACTGAAGCTAAGCCGACAAACACCTGCTGTATGGAGGAATTGAAACTCATGAAGCTGCCGCGGCGCTCTGGTGGTACTACATTACTGATCATTGCTTGCGCAGGAATCGCCCTGCCGCTTGACACGACAAACCAGAAACCCGTTACGCAAAGCACAACGGCAAACGGTATCGGGCGCAGGTTAGTGATAATAGCGACGGGTATTAACGCTATAACGACCAATACACTGAACATCCTGTATTTACCCACCTTATCAGCTACGCGGCCTAACACAGGTGAAGTGAAGAAGGTTAACATCCCGCCTACGAAATAGATCATCGGTGTTTGGGTTTTACTAAAGCCCATGTTGAATTCCATGAAGGGATTCAGGAAGGGTATGATCATAAAATGCCCCATCATTAACGTAGCTGATAGTCCGAGCGCCAATATCTGGTTGCGGTTAGATAGAACATCTTTTATAAGGGTAAGTGGCGGTACTCGTTCACTCTGAGCATTGGCGATGACGTGTGTATTCATTGCCGGGATAAAACGAACGATCAGGGGAATAAGTAAAGATCCCAGCCCCGCGACAAAATAGAATGGTGCGTGCCAGCTAAATTGGCTGGCGAGGTAAAGACCGAACGGCACCCCAAATACAGAGGCTACAGAAAAAGCCGCCATGATCATGCCCATTGCAGCGGCCCTTCGCTCATAAGGTACCAGGTCCGATACTATTGATAAGACTTGTGCGCCTATTAAACCGCCAAATAAACCCGCCACAATGCGCGCTGCTAACAGCAACTCATAGGTAGGTGCTATTGCACAACAAACAGTGCCGGCAAGAAATCCGATATAGCCAAAAAGCAGCACGCGTTTCCTGTCAAATCTATCAACGAAGAATGCTGCGGTAAATCCTGAAAGGCCAGCGCTGAATGTATATGCAGCCACAACCATTGAAAATGCCTGCGAACTTATATTAAAATGGGGCATCAGGAAGTTGCCAAGCGGCATCATGATCATAAAGTCCATGATGTGGGTAAAGTTGATGGCGGCCAGCAGTATTAAAATGATCCGTTCTTTTGAGCTCATGTCCGGTTTGAAATAGCCGGCAAAGTTCCGCTTTTTGAAGTTCTTGACGAAACCGTAACTGATAACATTAACTAATAAGGTTATAAAGACGCCCGTTATTCTTCGTCAAAAGATAGAAATCCCCTTAGCAAACCGCCCCACTGAACTTCCGACAAGCCGAGCATCGCTCCTGCAGCGACGGCCGTGTTTCGTATCGTGTCAGTCACGCTTTCTGTATCAGTGTTTGGGATCTCATTCCTGCCATAGTAACGTGCGATCAGCA
>CAMPKG010000067.1 GCA_946887085.1 uncultured Sphingobacteriales bacterium | reverse complement strand
TGCTCATGCAGCTTGTAGCCATGCAGGCCATTCCAGGTAGGTTTTATCCATTGCCATTGGTTTTTTCTTGGCAATGCGCGAAACTGTTGTTCTTTACGGTCGAGCAAACCCGCCATTCGACGTTTGTAAACAGGAATCAGGGCGAGAAATAGTTCCCAGAGATCGGTATCCGGCGGCATCTTGCCGGTTTTTATTACCTCTTTTATATCAGGCTTTGGATTTGCATTATGGATAACGCTATGTTGTTCAGTCGGTTTGAGAAAAATTGTTCCAGAATGTTCCAGTTTCGACGTCTTTTTATTTGCCATCACGAGGTCTTCGCCGCGGAGATTCGGTTGTTCCGGTTTCGATGTCTTTCTATTTGTCGTCACGGGGGCATCATAGCTCATGCTATCCGGACATCCCCGTGTTCCTGCTTCGCAGGAACTTCCCCCTTCTAAGGGGGAATGACGCTCACTATGCGCTATTCGTTGTTCGCTATCCACGGTTCGTTGCTTTACTGCTTTCGTCCAGCCTTCAGGCCTGTGTCTATGTGCCAGTACTTCTTCTGGATGCAGGACAAAGAACTCTTCGGACGGCATGGGAAGTGTGAACTTTCCACGGTAGGCCATAGCCTCAGGTGTTTTTCGTATCGGTTTCTCATTAAGCTAGCGGTCGTACCGGTAAAACCTTCCCCAGTCCCTTTCAAATGGTTCGTCGCCAATTAGTATCAGTACTTCATTGAACGACTCCTCGTTTTCATAGGCTTTCAACTTTTCTTCCAGCTCTCTTAGCTCTTTAGGATCCTTGCGCCCACCCCAGTCATAGCCATCCTCCAGCTTGCAGTCCAGCTCCATGGCACGCAGCATGGCGAAGGGGCTCATATCATTTTCCACCTCCTCTGTACGGTCTTTGAACTTTATGTTCTTCTTTGTTTTTATGTCGCCGAACATCACCCTGCAAAGGAATTCCCTTTTGCGTTGCTTGCCGGCCACACGTTCTTCCGCGCGTTGCGGTACTGCTTCATCTGCTTTCGCTTTCACCTCCTGTTCGTGGCGCTCCTCCGAGGCTTTAAAAGCTGCTTCAATTTCCGGGTGGTTTCTTAATATGCGGTTGGCTGCTGTCCTTGCCGATTCATCGGCGGTGCCGGGATAAACCAGCTGGCAGGCTTTCACCTTGTCGCCAGTTTGTTGGCATTCGGGAAGGCATCTACATTACTGCCTATCTCTGATAGAATGATATTGGCGGATTGTAGCCCCACACCGGGGATTTGTTGCAGAAGCTAGTTGTTCTGTTTATAATTGGCGTTTATAATGTCTGAACTTCGCTGTTCCAATTACTGCACCTGGCTGTCAAAATACTCCCAGTCCCGAAGGTGCAGCTTCAACATAAACCTACTATGTTCAGTACCTTCCAAAGCACCTTCCATTTGGGAAGAGTGTTTTTTAGCCTTTCGCGTAAAAAACCTTTTAATGCCTCAGGGTCCTGCTGGCCTTCTACCATGATCCTTCTTTCAGGTATAATACGATGCCGCTCAACGGCACGTCCTGGGTTTGGCAATAGCTCTTATAAACTATTGCTCAGGCCCATAAGTTAAAAAAAATGGCGTCATCTGACGCCATTTGGTGATTGACTATCTTATGACTATCCGCTTTCGTCCTACCACATCTCCATCTTGCGTTATCTGGAAGAAGTAAATGCCGTGGGCTATATCGGTTGTATTTACGTAGATCATTCCGGCGCCGTCAAACACCTGCTCATTACGCCATACCATTTTGCCAGCGTTGTCCAGCATGATCAGTTCAGCTTGTTTACCGAATAGCCTTGAATTCTCTGTTTTCACAGAAAAGCTGCCCTGACTTGGGTTCGGCGCTATCGTTACATCATCAACTACATAAGGAATGATGGTGATCACGTTAGGCGTATCCGTGGTGTCGTTTGGTTTCAGGTATTCCTGCTTTATTGATTTCCACATACCACGACCATAAGTTGCTGCCCATATCTCCTTTGTGGTGTAATTAAGGCCAAGGTCAGCTACTTCGATGCTCGGCAGATTGGTATTGAATGGCTCCCACTGCTTGGTAACGGTATCCATATAGAAGACGCCTACGTCTGTACCGACGTACATAATGTCATTCGAAGTGTCGATGTCTATACAATGAACCGGGAAGTTGGGCAGGTTAGTGTTTTTCTTCGTCCACGTGTTGGTGTTGAAATGATATTCTACCACCTGGTCGCTGTTGTAGCCGCCCAATGTTACCCAGATATGCCTGTGATCTTTCGGGTCAACTTTGATGTCCGTTATGTTGCTACCTGCGTTAGGACAGGTCAAAGAATCAAAAGCAACTGTATCCCCTGCAAACACATGTGTGTAAAACACCTTTTTGCTATTATTATCTGGCACTGCATAAATGGTCGAATCATTTGTCAACGCCATTGCCAGTCTTTCAAAATTGTTTGTAGTTACGTTTTTGCCGCTAATAGATATCCATGAGTCGCCGGCATCTGTGCTGTAGTAGATATGGCGATAGCCTGCAAAGAGGTGGTCATGATTATGCGGGCTGATGACGTATGGTGTTATCCACGCCCCCGCAGGGTTGCCGGGAATATTGCCCGATATATCGTCATCGCCCCATGTTGCAGAAAAACGATTGATATCTCCATTTTGGTAAGCAGTATAGTAGGTCGTAGGGTCAACAGGGTCTATATGACAATCCATACCGTCGCCTCCAGAAGGATCTGTCCATGTAGTAGCACCTGTCAGCATTTTCGTTCCATTATCCTGCGAACCGCCGAGCACAAAATTTGCTGCACTGGCTACACCATTACGGTAAAACTGGGTAATGCTCATGCCGTTGGTTATATCAGTCCATACGGAATTAGAATCAGGGTTGATCGTTTTGTAGATACCACCATCATTGCACTCAAATAGCTTATTCGCAACCAAAGGATGGAAAGCCTGCCAATGCTTGTCGGCATGTACTTCTGCCACACCAAATGCTTGTGCCCACCATTGGGTAACGCGGCGCCATGTTGTACCGCCGTTGAAAGACATCCATGAGTTAACACCGCCGACTATTACTTTATTCTGGTCGTTGGGATCTATTGCGATCGACAGATCGTACCAGCCCTGGTTACCACAGGTATTGTAAGGAGCGGCGTTCTTACCGGAGATCAGGTCGCCGTTGCAGCCACTGCTACCAGATGTGGTATATATCCTGGTAAATGTCTTTCCGGTATCGGTCGAATTGTAGAATCCCTCCAGGCCGCCGTTTGTTTTCACTACGATGGCTTTTACAATTGCCACATTAGCTGGAGTTACGGCAAGTGTGATACGATTGCGGTTGGTAGAACCGCCGGTCATGGTAACTGTATTCCACGTCATCCCCCCATCTTTAGAACGGTATATATTGCAAGGGCTGTTGCCATACGTGGTTGCATAAAGCACATTGGTATCTACAGGATGATACACTACTTGCTTGAAGTTACCCGAGGTTCTTAAAGACCATGTTGTACCGCCGTTAAACGATTTGTACATGCCATTGCTGGTGGCCAGTGTAAGTGAAGAAGTATCAAGCCTGTTGATCTGGATCGCGTTGGTCAGGCGCATCTGCGACGTTGTCCATGTCAATCCTGTGGGATTCCAGGTCGCGCCACCATCGGTCGATTTCATTACGCCGATGCTGTATGTATCGCTGGCATCCCGGTCGCCGGTGCAGAGGTACATTGTATTGGGATTGACTGGGTTCACCGCCAGGTCCGATGTGCCCAATACAGGCAGCCCGCCTGTTTGTATGGCCCAGGACGCACCGTCGTTGGTCGTCTTCCATAGGCCGCCGCCCGCGGTACAAACCCAGTACGTATTGGGGTTGGTAGGATGGAAAGCAATATTGTTGATACGGCCTACCCCATGATATCCGCCAGAGGATGAGCTTGGCCCCTGCAATTTCCAGTCAGACATATTGCCCGCTGTAGTCTTAGATTGCATGGTGCTGTATTTCTTCCACTCCATGAAGGTTTTTAGCGGCGACACCAGGTTGCCTTGCTCGTCAGTATGGCTCTTCCAATACCACAGCCAGCGTTGAAAATGATAATTTAAACCTTCCTCTTTCCTGCCATTTTCCGCCTTGCTGCCATCGTCGGCAATTTTGTGTTGGTGTTGCGCGATAACATCCGCCAGTTTCACCGGTGTTGTGTTGTCGCCGCCAAAGTATTGAGCCTGCAAACCAGGCGAGGCAAGTAGAAATGAAATGAGTAAAAATTTTTGTTTCATTGAGTTGAATTGAAAGCTAAAAACAGGCACGAAAATTTTGCCTTTTTTAAAGGGACGTAAGATAAAGAATATCCGTCATAAATGAATGATTTTTCATGCATTCGGTTATGAGAACCTTATAGTTAAGGGACAAAATACATATGAAAAAAGTGCGCATAAAGGAAAATTCATGGTTGGCAGCAATAGCTGCGCGAAAGCTTGGTTGTAACCGGCTGGCTATGGTTTTAGGGCGCACGATTTACTTACATAACGTCAGCAGCGCGGATTTTGTAAGGCATAAGCGCTGGGTAATGCATGAACTGAAGCATGTTGATCAGTTCCAACAATATAGCACACTGCGCTTTCTGTGGCTCTGCCTGCAGGAGCATTTAAAGAACGGCTATCATAAGAACTGTTTTGAGATAGAAGCCTGCACAGCAGAAGGGGACGAAAGCCTGCTGCGGAAGTATGACATAACCGACTATATAAAGCATTCCGGGTAATTTCATTTTATCGAAACCACCGATTATCTTTGCGCAAAATCGTACTAGAACATGGGCGCTAAAATAAAACCGACAGCACGTCAGAAATCAACATTCTTTATACACCTCGTTGTGTTTCTTATCGCATCAGCCATCATGCTGTTCACTTACGACATGGGCGCTGACGGTTGGGTTTATCCATGGCCGGCCTGGATCGTTGCCGCTTGGGGCCTGTCGCTGATCGGCCATGGGTGCGCTGTTTACACCAGCTTCGAAGATCCGGGTATGGATGAATACCTGCGCCAATCGAAAAACGGATAATATTGACATACCACAATATTCAAACCCCTTGCTTAACAGCATGGGGTTTTTAATTTTATAGCACAACACCGAACATGGACACACCGAGGTACAAAGAGCTGCAACAGATCTACGACTCCCTGCACAATGAAAGAGCGAGGATAGATACGCTGATAGAAATGGCGATGGAAGTGCGCAATTTTGATGTGGACAAGGCCGCTGTTATAGCTGACGAGGTCATTGCACGCGCGGAGAAAGCCGGCTACCGCCTCGGCAAAGGGCGTGGCATGAACCTGAAAGGCTGGTGCCTCTGGCAGCAGGGAGAATACGATGAGGGAATTGGCGTGCTGGAAGAAGCATTGGTTGTTGCCCGCGATATCAACCATAAACCACTGGAAGCACGTATCCTCAACAACTTCGGCAATATATACCGCGACCAGGGAGAACTGGCTGAAGCGCTGAATTATTTTGAGAAAGCGCTGGCGATAAATGAACGCCTTGGTGATGAAGTAGCCCAATCGGTAAACCTGGCCAGCATCGCTTACCTCAATTACGATCTGAACGACTATGAGAATGCGCTGGAGTTTGCGCTGCGTTGTTTGCCGATTTTCGAGAAAGCAAACGATGTGCACAGGCTAATATCGCTATACAACATCCTGGGCAATATCTATTTCAAACAGGAGGAACACGGAGAGGCATTAAGATACTTTGAAGAGAACCTGAACCATACCGAGCCTGATACCGCGATGCACATCATGTCGATAAGCGGATTGGGCAAAGTGTACTATAAAATGCATGATTTTGACAACGCACGGAAACATCTTGCCGATGCACTGGAAAAATCGCAGGAACTGGGCAATATCGAAGTGCAGATCATTTGCCATTACTATATTGGCCGCCTGCATATGGACGAAAGCAATTATCGCCTGTCGATGCAGCATATGAACGCAGCCTTCAACCTTGCAGATGAGTACATGCGCAAGCACGACGTAATGAGCGTTCACGAAGGCTTGTCGATACTCTACGACAAGATGGGCGACATTCCTAAAGCCTTCCACCACCTGAAGGCTTATGAAGAACTGAAAGAGGAAATATTCAAGCAAACCACTTTCAACAAACTGCGAAACCTGCAAACAAGGCAGCAGATAGAGCTTGCCCAAAAAGAGAAGGAAGTAGCAGAACGTACTGCTGACCTCAAACAGCAGTTCATGGCCAACATGAGCCACGAGATACGCACACCGATGAATGCCATTGTTGGCATGACGCGATTGTTGCTGAGCAAAGAACCCCGCGAAGAGCAAATGAAATACCTCAATGCCATCCGTCAGTCGGCCGATAACCTGCTGGTTATCATCAACGATATCCTCGACCTGTCGAAGATAGAAGCCGGTAAGATCGTCATCGAGCAAACAGATTTTTCCTTGCGCGAAATAGTACAGAGTATGCGCGATATGCTGCTGCTAAAAGCGGAGGAGAAAGGGATCGACTTCCGTGTAAGCATCGACCCTGTCATAGCCAACCGTATTGTCGGTGATCCCACCCGCGTCAACCAGGTACTCATCAATCTTGCAGGCAACGCCATCAAATTCACCGAACATGGTTATGTGGAAGTAAATGCCACACTGCAAAAAAGAGAGCAAAGCAAAACCTGGATAAAGTTTGATGTGAGAGATACCGGCATCGGTATAGCGCCGGATTATGTCGGGAAAATATTTGACAGCTTCACACAGGCAGGCACCGACGTGGCGCGCAAGTTTGGCGGCACAGGCCTTGGCCTTACCATATCCAGACAACTGGTTGAGCTGATGCAGGGCGAGATATCGGTAAAAAGCAAATTGGGCGAGGGAACTGTTTTTACAGTGGTGATACCATTTGAAGAATCGGCCGTGCAGGCAGTTGCGCGGTCGGCAGATATCATCGATGAGCGGATAATGAAACAACTGGGCGACATTAAAATACTGTTGGTAGAAGATAATGAATTCAACCGCATGGTTGCGGAGGACACGCTGAAGGAAGTCATACCGGGCATTAT
The DNA here is from genome assembly GCA_946887085.1 of uncultured Sphingobacteriales bacterium. The sequence goes on along the minus strand of CAMPKG010000067.1, from coordinate 5,036 downwards.
GATCGACATAGCCGTGAACGGGCAGGAAGCTGTAGACCGTGTGCAACGTGAGCAATACGACATTGTGCTGATGGATATACAGATGCCAGTGCTCGACGGTCTTTCGGCAACCAAAGTGATACGCGACACGCTAACGCCGCCCGCGCGCGATGTCAAGATCATTGCTATGACGGCGAACGTGTTACAAGATGATGTACAGCAATATCTCGCTGCGGGTATGAACGCCTATGTATCCAAGCCGTTCCAAACCGATGAGCTGCTGCTGAAAATGGCTTCGGTCATAGAGCGGCAAGGTGGCCATCCGGTGCAAAAGCCTGCTTCTGCCCCTGTACAGCGGCGAATTGCAACACCCGCCCCTCCTTCATTACCGGATAAAGTAACTGATATGCAGTTCCTCAAACAATTCACAAGCGGCAATGCGGAGAAAATGAGCAAATACATAGGCATGTTCCTGGTGAACGGGCCACGCCTGCTGACCAATATCGACCAGTCGCTGGCCACTAAAGATTATCCTTCGCTGAAAATAGCAGCGCACTCATTAAAACCGCAGCTGTCTTATATGGGCGTAAAAGAAGATGTTAGCCATATTTTCCTGATAGAGCAAACTGCAGGCGAGCAGGCGCATTTTGAGCGTCTACCCGAGTTGGTTGTCAACCTGAAACGTGTATGCGAAAAAGCATTCGGTGAGTTGAAGGACCTCCAAACCGCATAGGCTGATGACCGTCAGCCTGCATAATTTTTATTTTGTAAATATTTTTTCTATTTTTCTACGAAATTGAACACAACGCTATGGCAACGAATAAGCGCACGATATTCCTGGTTGACGATGAACCAATACAAAACGAAATGCTGAAAGATTATCTTTCTGAGCGCTTCCTGTATGACTTCAAAATTTACGATAACGGTGAAGATGCACTGAAACATATGAATCTGAACCCGGAGATCGTCGTGCTCGATTACCATCTGAGCTCCCACAGGGCAGATGCGATGAATGGCGTGCAGGTGCTGAAAAAACTCAAAGAAAAACACCCTGATACACAGGTGATCATGCTGTCCGGCCAGGACAAGATCGACGTGGCCATCGACAGCATGAAATATGGAGCATATGACTACGTGGTAAAAGGCGAAACGGCCTTTTCGCGTATGGAGAACGTTTTGAACAACGTAAGCGAACTGCATAAAATGAAGGCCATCAACCGCGGCTATAAGAATACCATTATTCTGTTAAGCGTTGCATTGGTAGTTATCCTGGCGCTGTCGTTTTATTTGTATTACACGGCCGGCGGCGTTCAACGATAAGAAAGCCGCGCATATTGCTCATTATAACAGCTTCATCCTTTACATTTGCTATCTAACAGTAGCTTCATTGTCATGCAATTAGCCGACAGACTAAACCGTATATCCGAACCTCAGACGATAAAAATGGCCAAGCTTGGCCGGGAATTAAGATCGCAGGGAAAGAACATTATCGATCTCAGCCTTGGAGAACCAGATTTTATCACCCCTGGGCATATACGGATAGCTGCTACTGAAGCAATGAATGGTGGGTATACAAAGTACACCCCTGTTGTAGGCCTGCCTGACCTGCGTACAGCCATCAGCCAGAAATTGAAGAGGGATAACGGCCTCGACTACGGAATAGATGAAATAATAGTATCCACAGGGGCCAAGCAGTGCCTGGCTAATGCGATACTAAGTATCATCAACCCCGGTGATGAGGTGATCATTCCAACTCCTTACTGGGTAACCTACAGCGCATTGGTAGACCTGGCCGAAGGCGATGTAACATTTATCAACTGTACAATTGATTCCGATTTCAAGCTGACACAGGATAAGCTTGAGGCGGCTATCAGCGAGAAAACGAAGATGTTCATTTTCTCTTCTCCCTGCAATCCTACAGGCAGTGTTTATTCTAAAGCTGAACTGGCCGGACTCGCTGAAGTATTTAAGCAATATCCTAACTGCGTCATCGTCAGCGACGAGATCTACGAATACATTAACTACACGGGAAAGCACGAAAGCATAGCACAATTTCCGGAGCTGCGCAACCGCGTACTTGTCATCAATGGCCTATCGAAGGGTTTTGCAATGACGGGCTGGCGTCTTGGTTATATGGCAGGGCCTAAAGAAGTAGTGCAGGCCTGCGAAAAACTGCAAGGGCAGTTCACATCGGGCACCAATTCAATAACACAACGCGCAGCCATCACTGCACTCACAGCAGATCTTGGACCAACAAAAGAAATGGTCAAAGCATTTCGTGAACGCCGGGATTTTGTTATCGGCGAATTGAAAAACATGCCCGGCATCAATATCAACATGCCTGAAGGAGCTTTTTATGCGTTCCCCAACATCAGCGCGTTCTTTGGTCAGAGTGACGGAGAAACAACCGTCAATAACGACGAAGATTTTTCAATGTACTTGTTGCATAAAGCTAATGTAACCACTGTTTATGGCAGTGCGTTCGGCAACAGCAATTGCATACGCATTTCATTCGCTACTTCAATGCAAAATCTTGAGGAAGCAATGAACAGGATACGTACGGCTTTAAGTCAATTGAAGTGACCTAGCGTACATGAACGCTTTCCAGTTTACCGATCTCCGTTATGATCCCGTTGTACAATGAATCCATCGCTTCGGGATGCGCTTTGTACCATTCAATGCCTTTTTGAAAATCATTCTTGTTGATCCCGTGATGGGCAAATACATCTGAATAGAATACGGCAAGCGAGTCAGGGCTTTTATCTCTTGACTGGTGCAGGCTGTCGGTCAGCATACTGCTGTAGACTTCCGCCAGATGCAGATCCAGTAATATTTTTTGCATTTTTCCGGGAGCTACCGGCGGCTCATCGTTTTTGACCAGGTCGTTACATGATAATACCAGCAACGATGCCGCGACGAATAATAGTTTTCTCATGCTACTTTAGTGCATTATACTTTTGCGCATTGGGCACATCAAGCTGCTGCAGCATGGTTATGTAATTGGTCCTTTGTTCTTTAGGCACCTGCGCTACCACACTTGCCAACTCATCGCTTTTGGCGCCGAAAAAGAACTGTATCAAAATAGCGCCGGGATTTTCGCGTTGCAGCTGCACCAGCTTAGGCAGGCCGTCTACTATCAACTTACGCGATTCCTCGGGCTTATTATACATATTGTCCAGCGCTTCGCGGTGCAGCGTATACCAGTATTCGCGGAAGAATTTAAAGCGTGGATTCAGCATCTGATCTACCAGCCAATACCTGTTACGGTTGCCCTCCACCGGGCGCCAACCACTGATGGTCTTTCCCTGCTCGGGTGCATTATTCGCAATATTCTGCGCTTTCTTAAACAGGTCTGTGCCTCCTTCCTTCTGAAAACTTTCATAATCGAGACCGAGTATGACATAAGTATAAAAGGCCAGTAAAGCTGTGAGATTTGACACCATGGCATCGTTACCCGTAATGCGGTTGTCGTTGAACTCGAGCGGAGTGAATTGCGAATACTTGAACACAACTTCTTTGTCCAGGAAATTGACCGTAGGACTTGTATAGCCGGCATTGTACACAGGGCGCGAGGCCTGTATGGTCATCGTTGCTTCATACATGTCCTCATCCACCCTTTTTGTAAGGTTGAGCATAATGTTGCACTCGATCTTTTCGCTCGTGTTGTACTGGTCGCTTGTCCATTTGCGGTTATTCAGAAAATCTGATATCGCGCGCTCCATTCCTGTGAACACTTGCTTGTCCACATTCTGGATGGCATTGTGCAAGATCTTCACCTTGCAGTTAAGTTCCTGCGCCTGCGAGGTAAGCGCGGCTGCACACAACACTATAACACTAAACAGATTTTTCAGCATGTCTTAATTCAAGTATATTTTCAACAATAGCTTCTGCAGCTTCTTTCTTGCTCAGCAAGGGCAGGCTTTTTTCACTATTGCGGCTTATCAATGTTATCTTATTCGTATCGTGGCCGAAACCTGCGCCTTCGTCATTCAGCGAGTTCAGCACGATCATATCGGCATTCTTTGCTTCGAGCTTTCCTTTGGCGTTTGTTAATTCATCATTCGTCTCCAGCGCAAAACCGATCAGTAGCTGCTTCTTTTTCGCAGCACCCAGCGATGCCAGTATGTCCTTATTCTTCGTCAGCCTGATATCTAACGTATCGCCCTGCTTTTTTATTTTCTGCTGAGCCTGTTCCTCCGGCCTGTAATCTGCTACTGCAGCGGCAAGCACGGCAATATCAGTCCCGGGAAATGCAGCCATGCAAGCCTCGTGCATTTCGTCTGCGCTCTCGACAGCTATCACACTGATGTTTGCATGATAAACCTGAAGATGCGAGGGACCTAAGACAAGGGTTACCTGGGCGCCTTTATCAGCCAGCGCTTCAGCTATGGCTACGCCCATCTTGCCGCTGGAAAAATTACCGATGAACCGAACGGGGTCTATGCGCTCATAAGTTGGGCCGGCTGTTACCAGAGCTTTAGCACCCTTCAAAGGTTTCTGTCCCTGTTTGTTGAAGAACTCTTCGAGGAACTGAACGACATCTTCCGGTTCCGCCATCCTGCCCTCACCCACCAGGCCGCTGGCCAGTTCGCCGTGTGCTACGGGAATGATGTAATTGCCGAACGACCTTATTTTGCGGATATTCTCACGTGTGCTCGCGTGCAGCCACATATCCTCGTCCATAGCCGGCGCTACAAACACAGGACAGACAGCAGAGAGGTAGACTGCATTCACAAGTGTATCGCAAAGTCCATTAGCCAGTTTTGCCAGGGTATTGGCGCTACAGGGAGCAATCAGCATCGCATCTGCCCAGCGGCCCATTTCCACATGGTTGTTCCAGGCTGCGCCATCGCTGATACTGCTGTAAACGGGATGTCTGGACACTGTTTGCAGAGAAAGCGGGCTTACAAATTTTTCTGCGCTGGGCGTTGTAATAACACGGACCTCAGCACCCGCTTTTATCAGCAGGCGCACCAAGTGCGGTGTTTTATATGCAGCAATGCTGCCGGTAACGGCTAAAACTATTTTTTTGCCTGAAATGACCATTGAACAAACGC
>CAMPKG010000066.1 GCA_946887085.1 uncultured Sphingobacteriales bacterium | reverse complement strand
CGACAAAATGCACCCTTTTTATATGCAGATTATAAAATTTCATAACTCCCAAAATAAAAGAACTAGTTTACGCTAAATTTAAAAAATATGAAAATTATTAGCAGGGCGGTCTGTGCCCTAACCTTATCGATGCTGCTGGCTGTTGTTGTGGTGGGTGTTAGTAGCTGTAAAAAAGCAGACGATGCCGTGGATGAGGTGATAGACAGCTACCTGGAAGATCTGTATGCTTCGAATAAAGGGCTTACTATCGATTTTGCCGGGGATCAGGCCACCATCACTGAATTCGGTTCAAGCGATCTTGGAAGCAATAAATCGGCCATCGATGTGGGCGATATCTATGTGAAGAACATCAAACGAACCGGCCCTAATAAATGGACGGCTGATATCATAGAAGGTGACTATCACCTGTCATCGCTTAAGTCAGTAACATTCGTATCCACTGATGTAACCCTCAATGGAACCGAGTTGTTCTTCAGCAATCCTGATAAATGGGATATTACCTGGAAGAAGGCTAGCACGGGCACAGGTACGGGCACAGGAACTGGCACAGGAACTGGCACAGGAACTGGCACGGGGAACGGCAATGGTAATGGCAACAATCCAACGGCAGGTGACACTATTTACAACGAGGTGATCGAAGGCGATAGCCAGGATGAGATATTTGTTCGTTTTAACATACCTGCAGGTATAAAGACCCTTACCGTAATAGCGGCTGAGACAGGGCCCGGTGAGAAAAACAGTGCTGATATGTTTGTGAACAAGGGGTCCGATCCTGTGATCACGAGCAAATCGCCATATACGTACAATGCACTGTGTGCAGGTACGAAGCCTAACAGGGAGACCGAGATATGTACATTTTCAAACCCCGGTTCAGGCCAGTGGTCGGTTATGCTGTATGGATATAATACTTACTTCTTTTCCCGCCTGATGATCATTACCAACAAATAGTATTTCGCGATCTTTTTGTGTGCTGCCGGGCCTTGATAAGGTCCGGCAGTATTAATTGAGGCAGGCTGGAGATTCAATGTTCTGTCGTCGTACGGGCTATTACTTAAAAGTTCTATCCGCAGGTGAAATTGCCTCGTCAGGATGCGCAAGCGCCTGGTACATTTTCAGGATGTCACGTTTTACCACCAGGTTGTGCGAAGAGTAGAATTCGGCTTTCAGCAGGCCTTTGAGGTCTTTGAAATGTATAACGCCATCATAGGCTTTCCTTCTCTTAAAATATTCCTTTGACCTTGTCTTCATATCTAAAGGTACGGATTAACGGCGTTGGCTGCTTTGGAGTTTGTATTTAAAAGTCCATTCCAATTTTTCGTATATTTATAGAAATGCGATGCTATGGTACGTTCTGTGTTATTTGCCGTCCTGCTTTTTGCGCAGTCGCTGTGTATGGCGCAAGCTCCAGATATCTCCGGCGACCCCGAAATAAAATGGAATGGGCCAATAAAATCAGTTGTGCAAACTACTTTGGTCACTCGCGAAGCAACATCTAAAATGCGCATGGTAACAGTAAAGCATTATAACAGAAGCGGCCAGATGACCGAAAAGACCACAGAGGTGACAGGGCCGGAGCTTTTCTCCGGTCATAAAGTTTTATATAGGTACGATGGCCATGGCAGGGAAATAGAACGCCGGTTCTATATGCATCCGATCATGGATACGCGCAAAGACTTCGCACTTTCTACGGTTACTATCTATAAGTACCACGACAACGGGAAATGGTTTGAAGCTTTACACACTCACTATAATTCGACTGACACCAGCAGAAGCGTCGACCAGTATATGTACGACGAACAAGGTTTTCTTGTAAAGCAAACAAGTAGCGGCTTCTTTACAAAAGCGAATGGCGCCGATTGGGAACATGTCTACAGGAAGATCGACAACAACACGATAGAGTTGGTTAGTAAAGGCAGCAAGTGTATTTATATCCTCAGCGATGATGGCTTGGTTGTTGAGCGGCGCTGGCATAAAGGCTTGACTGATGAAGTTTATCAGCGCCAGACCTGTCGTCACGAAAGGGGCAGGCTGGTTGAAAAGATCACCTACAGCGGCGATACGGCAGAAACTGTCTATAGTATAAAATATGAATCTCCCGATGAAGCTGGCAACTATACCAGGGCACTTGGCTATGATAAAGGCCAGCCGATGCATGTCACCGAATATAAGTTTGAGTATTACTAAGACGTCTTAAGCACCAACAGTATCCCGGCTATGATCTCCTCTCTCCCGCTAACGGGGTGAATTTGGTAAATACAATACATAAAAATTGCAAAAATGCAAACCGGCGCTTGCTGCTTCATGTCTTACCATGTGTATGCGTGCATTTATCGCTTTGCTACTGGCAACGCTCAGTATAGCCGGTCCCGTTTCTGCAGGAAAAAAACTGCGGGTGCTTTTTATCGGCAACAGTTACACGCATTTCAATAATATGCCGCAGATCGTGGCCCATATGGCTGCCGCCACCGGCGACACCCTGGAGTTTGAGATGTATGCTCCGGGGGGCTATACGCTTGGCAACCATGCGCTGGATACAGCCGCACAGAACCGGATCAAAAAAGGCGGCTGGGATCACATGGTTTTGCAGGAGCAAAGCCAGCTGCCGGCGGTTATCGGCATAACGGGACTCGCAGATCTTTCAGGTCTGTTCAGGCCGCACAACCAATGCGGGCGCATAATGTTGTATATGACCTGGGGAAGGAAAAACGGGGACGCATCCAATTGTGCCAACTATCCGCACGTCTGCACCTATCTCGGAATGGATTCTGCTATTCGCGAGACATACATAAAAGGCTCAACAGATTACAAGACCGATATGTCGCCCGTAGGTGCGGCATGGCGACTGGTACGTGCAAACAACCCCGGCATCAATCTCTACGACCCGGACGAAAGCCACCCAAGCGCAGAAGGTTCCTATTTGGCAGCGGCTGGTTTCTATGCCGCATTGTTCAGGAAAGATCCTACCGCTTTGAACTATAATTTTTCTCTCAGCGGTACGGTGGCCAATGCATTGAAACAGGCCGCAAAGGCCGTTGTATATGATAGTCTTTGGTTTTGGGAGCAGTCAGCTACCACACCGACGGCAGGTTTTAATTATGCTACGGGGTCAGGTATCAACAAAACAGAGTTTTATAACACATCCAAACAGGCCGACTCTTACCACTGGGATTTTGGCGATGGTGGTTTCTCTACCGCGCAGCACCCTACGCATAATTATGCAGCGAACGGTACGTACACAGTTACACTCACTGCATACAACTGCGATATTGATACTATGTACAAAATGACCGTGCAGAAGACAGTGACATTTTGTTCGCACACGCCATCGATAATACCCCTGCAAGGCCAGCTTTGCCCCGGAACAACAGATACGCTTTGGACACAGCAATACGACGCTTACCAGTGGTACGATGAATATTACGATCCGATACCCGGAGCCACAGATCAATACTTGTCCGTGTCGTCGGGTGGCAGGTTTTATGTAGCGGCTACGTTGAATGGCTGCACGGAATACTCCATCCCGGAGACTGTGCCCTCAGCCGGCAGTTTTTCGCCGTGGTTTATTATGCCATTAGGCGATTGGGTAGGGACGGACACAGCATGTATCGGCGATACTGTTTTGCTGGAGGTTAAGTTCAACAAGCCCCCATTAGCTCCCGATTCACTTATTGACTGGACATTTAATGGCCAGCCTGTCAGTGGTTATCACAATGATACCTTGCTGATAACGCAGCAAGGGAAATACGAGGCTACCGTACGCCATAGCTTGTGTCCCAATCTTTATAAAACCAATGAAATAACAATTTCCTTTATTGCCTGCCCGAACGTTGTTGGGGAAGTTGCCTCACCTTCATTCACCCTGGCTCCGAACCCGGTAACCGAAACTTTGAATGTCAGTTCCACCGCGTTCGAGTCGGGTGTGTTCACCATAAGTCTTACCAACGGGCTAGGTCAAACAATTTATACAAAACGAACTGGTAATAACCATTTGCAAACTATTGACTTTTCAGGATACGGATCCGGCATATACATTATTTCCATTTCCAGAGATAGGGGCATTGTGTATAGACGTAAAATAATGAAATGACCGACATGCCCTCTTCATTCCTGAGCTTGCAATGCAACAGCTTCGAGCTGGCAGAGACGGGCAGCAGTAAGACGTGCTATTTCCCTCCAAACTCCTTCACCATCTTCTTAATGGCTTTATCGTCGTCGGTAAGAAATTCATAGCTCTCCAGCAGCTCGTTGAACCTCGGCAGGTTCTTTTCAAAGTCAATTTCTGTCCTCGATGTCATTACGATGATCACTGCTGTTTTGGGTTCGGCTATATAAGCGATGGCTTCGTAGTTGCCATTGTCGTCGCCGTAGATGTGGCGAATGATTGCGGTCTTGTTGTTCGGCAGCTCCTGGTCGGGCATTTTGCGGATATCAATATCCGGCTTCACGGCTATAAAACGCCCCAGGTCGAAGGCGATGATACTGTCTATGTTTTGTCCTTTCTCGTAGCCCGAAGTATTGGCATACATCACCGTAGCAGCATCGGCCCAGGTCTCGTATTTGGGATAGAACACGGCATATATTCCCTGGTCGGCCGCCGATTTGTTGTCGAGTACCCAACCCAAAGGTGCATACAAGGTAAAAGCGTGGTTGTCGCCATAAATAATGCCGGGGCCGCGGTAATCCGTTTGGGCATTTACAGCAAGCGAGAGACAGAGTAACAGAGTAAGATAGAGGATTCGCATACAATAAAGATAGTCTCCATTTGCGAAAACGTAATTTCGGTTTTTTCGCTAGTGGAACCAAACTAGTCTGCCTTCAAAAACAAATGATCGCATACATCGCGGTAAGCGAGGCTGAACTGCAGGCGGTCGTCGCAGAGCAATATATAGCCTCCCAGTTCAGCAAAGCTGGAGTCGGTTTCCACTTTCCATTTACCCGCATTGTCGGTACTGGGAATCAGATGCCATTTACCATCAAACGTCGCAGCGTTCTCACGAACGAAGTAATTGCCGCCCTTATTAAACGTCACGGTCATTTCCTTTTCAGCTGCGGTGGTCTCTCCCATCCAGTAGCAGGCACGCTGTGTGTATTTCCAGGTGTGGCCCGCGATACGTTGTACCAGGCTGGCAGAATCATTGGGCTGGCGTTCGTGGCAACGATATTGGTCTCCCGTGTCTATGCTGCGTTTTTTGCAGCCGGCAGTCATCAATGCAGTCGACAAGATCAGCAGGATATAAGTGAGGCGGTATGTCATGGATATTTTTTTGAGCTAACGGAAAAACTGAATCAGGTATTGTGCACTTAACAATGACTTAATGGGCGGTAGTAACATCATACCCCTTTGCTCCACGCCAGCATCTTAGTGTACAGGTCGTCGGGTTTGATGGTTCTATCAGCTGTGTAAAGCTGCATCAGTTGCCGGTTGAAATCTTTGAACCTCGTAAAGCCACGCAGCTTTCCCATCTGCTCTTCCATAATCGGGATGAACTCATCACGGTCGGCGGGCTTAAAATGATCGATGCAATAAAGTGAATACAGCGCCCAGGTCATGTACTCGTTGAACACCGCTTCAGGGTTGTCGTATCCATCTGTGCCGAAAAGAGTTGTATCCACCCATTTTGTCCTTGATCCGAAAGCATCATTTATTTCTTTGCGGTAACGTGCCGAAACAGGGTTGACAAAATTGTGGTCGATCTCAGTAAACACCACGCGCGAGCTCAGCATTTCGTTCAGTATGTAACTTCTTTTTTTCGACTCACGTGTGGCATCTACAAACATTACGGTCTCGGTAAAGCCACGATAGTTATAGCGCTGTGTGCTATGAGCGCCACCAACCAAAGGCGAAAAGTACACGGTATAGGTCCCGTATTTCCTATCGAAGAACTGCTCGGCCCAGTTCTGCATTTTATCTAAGTCATTGTACCTGCGGTATAGCTGCAGCAGGGTGTCGTAATAGGGCTGGTGGTTGCTGTAGAATTTCCTGAAGCCGGATGTAGCGGCAAAGTCTTCAAGCATCGCCTTATAGCCGGGGATTGGATTGCCCGGATGTCCGAAGCCCATCTCCATGATATCCACACAACGATCCAGGCGCCCGTTATCATCGAACGCCCAGCCACAGCTGTTCATCTTCAACGCGTAGTAGAACCAGTATCCATCAATGCCCTTAAGCGGCTGCAACTGGCGGTTGATGGTGCTGATAAGCGGGTGGTTTTCGTACGGTGCAAAATGCTGCATCACTTCGGCATAGTAGGGCGTTGTCATGGCCAGCATATTCGAATCGGCCATGCCCACTTCTGTAAGCGCCACCACGATATTCGCGAGCTCATGCGCCTCGGGGATGGCGATCCGGGTGTTGCCTTTACGCTGCTTCATATAGCTTTTGCTGAAACGGGCGTTGGGACGTATGCCCACTATTTCGGTCAATGCCATATTCGTATCGTTCAGTTGAATATAGAACTGTACCGTGTCACCTTCGCGAATGGTGAAACTGATGGAATCGATATCTGTTATAAACCGGACTTTATTTTTTTTCCACTCGCAGGCTACTTCCAGCCGGTCGGGTTTCAGCTCGGGCATGATGGTCCATGAGCCATATTGACCATTGATGGTGAAGTGGATGTCCTTTTGTGACGAGCGGATCCCCCTCACCTGGTGTGCGCTGGTGGCAAATGCACTGCACAGGGCAATGATCAGGAGGAAGTTACGCATGCGGCTGGTTTGTACTAAAATACGATTATAATTTCAGTATGCCAGGGGTATATTGTGGTATTTAGAATGACATGGAATATGTGGGCAATTTATCAATAAATAGTTGTATATTTGTGTATGAGCAATATCGGGCGATATGACCCGTCATAATGAGTTTGAACCCCCCAAAAAGCATTGTGGAAATTGCATGAGAAAATTGATAATGTAAATTGATCTTCAGAGCATTAGCAAAGAATTTTACTTGAAAACGACAACAAATGACAACAGGGGTTAGTTATAAACGACGATCGTTAACTTTACGTAAATAGTCCATATGCCCTACAAGCTACTGCCCTTGTTGTTCATCATAGCTACTACCGTTATTACATCTTGCAACAAGGACAAGCCAACAGACGAGCCGCAGGATACAATAATATGTTTAGGCCGCACAGCTTTACACCATGCCGTCGTGCTGCATTGAATAATACGGTGTCATAAACAGCATCTTTTCCATATGGCGGATCTGACGATGGTCTGAAGCTCTTTATTTATTGGCGGCTACCACTCGGCGCTCACATGGCTCGAGCTGAAGTCTATATCGTAGAAATTCTTTAGAATGAAACTATCGACGTTACCTACAACCGGGTCGATGAACATCTCCATGGTCATTTCATAGCTGAGCGTTCCGTCGGCGGCACATCCGCTGCAGAAGTTCTGCGGGCCGAACTTCGCTTCGTACGTGTTCACATCAAAACCGAGGTTGGTTTTCATAGTTGGCGTAACTTCCTTATAGGTATAGCCTTTTTCACTGCTGATAGAATAGGTCATCTGCAACGTGACGAAGGAATCGGCTTTCCTGTCGATCATAAAATAATAGTACCCTGTGATGTCACCCTTGCTGCAGGCTTTGTCAACCTTATGACTCCATTTATAAATATAGCCCGGGCTGGTGATCTTAGCCGGAGGAATTTCTGCATCGTGCAGCTTGGTGTATTCCTCTTGTATACTTGCCTCCGCGCTATTACAACCATAGTTTGTCGGGGTGTACGGAAGAGGTTCCGGATCCTCCTCCTCTTCAAAAAGACAGCCCGATGCTGTAATGCAAAAGAAAGCAAGGGTCGCGATGCGATAAAAAATAGAGTGTTTCATACCGGGGAATTTTATAATATAAATTTAAACACGATATTTAAAAAATGCAAGAATTTTGTTTAATATGTGTGGGTTTTAACTAGCCCGGCGGATGAGTATGTAAGAATCCTTGGCTATTGGGATCATCGAAATTTTTAAAATAAAAAGCTTATGTCCACAGCTAAACCTGAAACTATCGATCAATATATTGCCGGTTTTCCCGCAGATGTACAGAAGCTGCTGCTGCAGGTGCGTGGTGCGATAAAGAAAGCGGCGCCAGACGCCGGCGAAAAGATAAGCTATGGAATACCGACGTTTACGCTTAATGGCAATCTCGTACACTTTGCCGCGTTTAGAGAGCATATAGGCTTCTACGCAACACCAACCGGCCACAAGGAGTTTGAAAAGGACCTTGCAAAATACAAACAGGGCAAAGGCTCAGTGCAATTCCCGGTAGATGAGCCCATGCCGCTGGCATTGATAACACGGATAGTTAAGTTCCGGGTAAAGGAAAATATGGAGAAAGCTGAGCTGAAGAAGCTAAGCAAACTAAAATAGTGAGTAACGAATAGTGAATAGTGTTTGAATATTGTCAGTTACTGAATATAAGAAAAGCCCCGCATTTGCGGGGTTTTTTATGTTATCGTTGAATGGAGAAACGTTCGGTTAATTTCTGATCGCCGGCGGTTATTCGCAACAGGTAGGTGCCATTGGCAATACTGCCTGTGTTCAGTTGGTGTTCAATATAACCGTTAATGGTCGCAATGTTATTTTGTTTGTAAACGACCTGCCCTGTTGTGCTGACGATCTCGATGGTAACATGGGCGGACTGCACATAGGCCTTTATGGTGAATTCGCCCTTGTTAGGATTAGGATAAATACCTATGGTTTTCTCGGAGGCATCTTTTATCCCGGTTGATACATGCATAGTCAGCGAATTGCTGAACGTATCGACGATACAGGTGTCGGTGCATTGCATTTTCACAGTGATGATATCCATATCTGAGATCGTAGTGCTGCTAAAGGTAGATGCAGTAGCATTGGGTATGTCCAGGCCGTTTTTCTGCCATTGATAGGTGGCATTGCTGCAGCCTGCAGGTGCTGCTGTAAACGTCACATTCTGGCCTAACGAAATGTTTGTATCAGGCGCTGCCGATATACCCACAGTTGGTTTTATTACAGGCAATAGCGTTACGGTCACGGTATCTTTGTTGTGTGGACAGCCTGACGAACTGGTGAGTTCGAGCTGGTATTTGGTAGTTACTGTTGGAGTCGCCACCGGATACTGGCAGGTCACGCAACTCAGGCTAAGCGGATCTCCCGATATCACAGACCAATAATATATTCCTGACGGGAATGCCTCCAGCGCGGCAGACTGTCCAGGGCAAATGCCTTTATCTTCAGAAGCAAAGTCTGATGCGAGTACATAAACCTGTATGGTGTAGGAATAATAGCCCAGCAATCCCGGCGCATCACAGGTTGAATCTACTACCTGTAGCGTCAACGTATGCATCCCTCCCTGGTTGAGGCCCGGAGTCCAGCTGAAGCAGCCTTCTACAGAGTCAGTGTTCTGCAACTGGTACGATACAGATGAGCCGGGCATGCTGAATCCGTGGTTGTCCATCACCACGAGTTTGGCATTAGGATTTGGTGATTGCACATACCAGCAGAAATTTAGTGCCTGTCCAGCACATGCTTCGATCACACCGGGCGTTGACACCACGAGTGCCGGAGCAGAGATATTGCAGGGGAATACCTGGACCTGCATTTCGCGCTCCACGTATCCTATCAGCACGCCATTCCTGTATTCCTTTATGCGCACCGCCATTGAGGAAGCGCCCTGCATCTGCGGGGTAAAACTCATCATTCCCGTGATAGGATTGAGGCTAAATGTATTGTTCGTTTGTATCGGGTTGAAAGGTATCTGGTAAGAGGGACTGGTGTTCATGTAGGTAACGTTGACAGGGGTAGTGGTACAATTGCCCGTTAGATAGCGTGGCGTAATAACTTCCGTCGCCACCGAGTCGCCATTAGGGTCAATAGCTCCGTTGTTAAAGATTGCCGGTTGGGAAATACACAGGTAAGGTACAGGCCTTGTAAGCATGTATGGCGAAGAATTTCCCTGGTAAGCGCCGGTGTTGTTCATCATGGTTTCCACATAAAAATTGCCTGAAGTGGCAAAGTTCATATTCAGGTTCCTGCTTTGTACATAAACCGAGATCTTCCATGCGCTGCATTGTGCCGGCATCGTTACAAGACCGGTGTACAGCCACTGCCTGAAGCCCGGCAGGGTCGACGCGGGGCTGTCGCAATTATTTTTGAACTTGGGGCAAGAGGGCGGTAAATGCGTCCCGTTCGGTCCCGTATATTTATTGATAACAACATTGAAACCGGTGTTGTTACACGTATTCTTGAAACACAACAATGCGGTATCATCTTCAACAACGCCTGTGCAGTCGCGGTAGAGGAAAAAATAAAAACGGTAAGTAGAATCCGCAATGTGTTCGTAAACGATCTCCCCGGCGGCCGCGTGGCTTGCTTGGGCGGAATGCGGTGTAATAATGCACAGGAGCGCGAAGAACGAAAAGAATACCGATACAGTCTTCTTCATAACTACGGGTTTTAAGTAAAGGTTATTAGTAATTAAAGGTAGACAATTCTTCTTCAACTCAGTTTTCGACCATCTCCACTTTCTTCGGCCTTATCACTTCAAAAGCAAGATAGGTTTGCCCGTCAAAGTTGATATACAGAGGTTCGCCGCGGAACCAGCGCTCGTTTCCCGTTTTGCGATGGACCTGAATATGCAGGTGCGGCTCCAGGCTAAAGCCTGAATTGCCTACCTGTGCTATTGGCTGTCCTGCTTTTATTTCCTGTTCTTCGCCTACTATCACACTGCCTTTTTTAAGATGCCCGATAAATACATAAAATGAGTCGGCATCTATAACCACCGCATTCAGGTTGCTTGGGCCGCGCTTACGAACGGGTGGGGTATTGTCCGGGTTGTCGTTGCGTACAGTGATGACGCGCCCACTGCAGGGGCTATAAACCGTATCGTTGAAAATATAATAGTCTTCGAGCTTTGAAGTAAAGACGTTATTGGCGCGCCGTCCATAGTCATCAAGCTTAACAATATCCATTGCGTATACGGCACCGCGGTAACTGTAATGGAAAACATTGGCAGGTAAACCCTTGCCTCCCTGCAGCACGAAATACTTGCCCGTCTTTAATGGGAATTCAAGTTCAACCGTCGGTGGTTTTCCCGTTGTACCGGTAAAGAACAAAACAGATAATATCCCCAAAATGGTAGCGAAGAACAGGTTAGCGAATATCCGCCGCTTTGCAGGCCGCGCTGTTTTCCTTCTCAGTAAACTGATCAATACTGTCAACAGCACGAGAACACCGAAAGTATACTTCACATAATACGACAGGTATATCCATGTACCGTAGAGGTAAATGAAAATGGCCATGGAAAGGCCAAGCAATACCGCAGGCCAGGAGCGCAAAATATCGGCCCGCAAAGCACGCGACAAAGTGAAGATGCTGAAGGCTGCAAAAGCAAGCGTAACAAAAACAAGAAGCCAAACGATCATAACAGGGGGAATGCAAACTTGGTGCCTCTACATTAATTTTAGTTCCAACACTTTACTGGTCGGCTCTTTATAGCCCGCCTGCCTGTAAGCAGGTTCGCCGTCGTGCGTGGTATGCATTTCCAGTATGGAAACGTTTTGCTGCCGTGCACTGTCTTCCAGCCGTTTCAGAAGTTCCCTGCAAATGCCTGATCTCCGGTGACTTTTAACGGTGTACATATTCATAATGTAGCCGACTTTGCCATCGGGCGATTTTAAGTTACCCGGTTTTGTCCATATGGCCATGCCGCCAAGTCCTACGATCTGTCCCGAGTCTTCAGCCAGCCAGCAGGTATAACTGCCGTCGGCCAGCGCTGTCTTAAAATAACCCGGAAGGGATAAGCGCAGCGCCGAGCTGTCGCCCCCGTTGCCGCCTGCTACTTCGTGCAGGAATTCTATTCTCAGTTCTGTGAGTTGATCGATATCGCTGTCTTCTGCAAGGCGGTAGTGAATCTGCGGTTTCAAAATAAGGTTTTTATATTAAGCGAATTTAATGTAAATTTGTATATGGTTATATGCGAGTGGTCATGTTTTTTTAAATGTCAGCGACGATGTGATTGGATATACAAAAGCTTGATCGATAGTGTCCCTTCACGGGACAGGGTTGCTGGAAATGAGGGAAATTGCAACAAAACGCAACATGGAGGCTGAAGC
>CAMPKG010000065.1 GCA_946887085.1 uncultured Sphingobacteriales bacterium | reverse complement strand
CGGCAAAACCGGGCAATTTGTGAAGGAATAGGTTTTTTAGGTAAGCGGCAAATAGGCGAACCCCTTTCTTCGGAAAGGGGTTTTGTTTTCCACATCCATTTTGAGATTCTGCGCAATTATCTAATTTCGACCTACCCGGAATTTTATTTTCATTTTATGAGCCTATCTGCTTTATACGACGATCTGCTAAAAGACTTCAAAGACCAAAAGGAAATGATCTATAAACAGATCGAGCTGTTCGACCCCTTAGGCACCAGGCTGAGGCAACCCGCCGCAGTAAGGCTTGTTAGCAAAACTGCGCTTATAGGTACGGAGATACTTTGCTACCTGCTGGCGCTGGGCACCATCGCGCTTGGTGTATTCCTGCAAAAGATCTATCCTTTTTACCTGTTGGCTGAAATACGGAATGATGCCAGCTATGCAAAGCTGGGCTGGCAGAATGTGGAATACTTCAACCTGTCCATATATGGATTTCTGGCGGTAATAACCGTACTATTCTACATCATTGCACGCTTCGTGCGCCAGGTAAGATTAAAAAATGACATTCTCCATTTCGCAGGCAAACAGATGAAAGAGCTGGTAGCGCAACATTTGAAACGGAAAGCGTCTATCGAGATCATAGAGCAGCGGCATTTTACGGAGCTCCCTCCGCTTCCTCATGAGGTGGGTTTGAACGTGAACGAGGTTCCGAACCCCGGATACGGAAATTAAACGCCACACCTAAACTTGCTATCACTAATTTATTTTACATTTTATACAATAAATCGTATTTTTGCCATTTGATATGTTGCGGTGCAAACGCGACTAATTCCAATTGCGGGAACGATACATGCCTTCCGCGCAGGCATCAAAACGCAGGACGAGACGAAGTGATGAAACACGAAAACTGTAACAAAGCGTAACAACTGTAAACCAAAATCAGGACGAGACACTTCAGGGGACAGGGGTAAATCGTAACAAATCGTAACAGACCCGGATTAGTAAGCAATTTGCTTCCGACAACAACCATTATCAATTTAATTTGACGCCATATGAACCGAAATCCTTTACCATCAAGCAACAGCGCCTGAAATGATGCAACATTGCTCCATGGTTGTTTTTGAGAAAACATGTCAAACGACAACTTTTATTATCATTTTCAGGCTCGCCGGCTGGATATTGGAGCTGGGACTCCAGACAGCTATCGGAACCGCAGCAGTGTTTTGAGGCCCACAGTATTCACGAGCTCAGTTTTTGCATTTTACTTTTTACATTCTACATTTACGACATGAGCTTATACGAACGCACGCACGCCACTGCTGCATTTTTAAAGGAAAGAACGAAGATCGATCCTGAAATTGGGATAATATTAGGCAGTGGCCTGGGCGAGCTGACGGAGCTCGTAGAAGTGGATGCAGAGATACCGTATGAAGACATTCCCGACTTTCCACGGTCTACCGTAGAAGGCCACCTCGGCAAATTGATATTTGGCAAACTGCATGGTAAGCAGATAATGATGTACGCCGGACGCTTTCATTATTATGAGGGCTACCATATGGAGCAGGTTACCTATCCTATACGAATTATGCAGGCGCTCGGCGCTCATACACTCATCGCCTCCAATGCCTGTGGCAGCATGAATGCCAAACATAAAGTGGGCGACATTATGGTGGTCGACGATCACATCAATCTTTTCCCTGAGCATCCCCTGCGCGGCCCCAACGACGATAGATTGGGCATTCGTTTCCCGGACATGACCGAACCATATGACAAAGGATTAATTAAGCTGGCACTCACCATCGGTAAGGAACAGGGCCTTAAACTATCTACCGGAACATATGCAGGCCTCACGGGCCCAACATTTGAAACCCCTGCGGAATACAAATGGCTGGGTGTTATGGGTGCTGACGTGGTAGGCATGAGCACGGTACCTGAAACTATCGTTGCCCGGCACGCGGGCATCAAGGTATTTGCCGCCAGTGTCATCACCGACATCGGCTTACCAGGTCACGGCCCGATAACCCATGAGGAAGTGCTGGAAGCCGCCAACGCTGCTGCACCAAAGCTGGCAAAGCTCGTGGCAGCTATGGTAGAAAGGATGTAGCCTTATTCTCTTAACTTTGCGGGCAGCCAGAAGAACGAACTAGTTGACACACAGCGGATCATACCTTAAATACGTATTTGCCCTTTGCCTTGTACTGCATACCGGTACCATGGTGGCGCAGCAACGTACGCCTCCGGGCGCACCTACCACCCTGCCGAACGCCCCGCAACGTGATACGAGCAGCAGCAAAACCAACACTAACGATTGGGAGAACGAAGATGTATCGATCTCGTACAGGAAACTGCAATCAGAGAAACTATTTGTTCCCGACACGTCGATCCACAGCTTTCATCGCAGGCCGTTTACGCAACCCTGGTACCGCAACCTCGGCAATCATGGCGGCCCTACGCGCAATCTATTATTCACACCTGAATTCAGGGTTGGCCCTACGTTAGGTTATCATGTATTTGATGTCTACCGCTACCAGGTGGATAGCCTGAATTATTACAACACTACCCGTCCTTATTCAACTTTTACCTTTCAACTGGGTAGCAAACAGGAACAAACGGCGGAGATATTCCATACGCAAAACATACAACCAAACTGGAACGTTGCTGTCGGTTATCGTAAGCTCACATCTCCCGGCTACTACAATATCCAGCGCACCAACCACGATAATGCGCACCTGAGCACCAACTATCAAAGCCGCGATCAGCACTACGAGCTGTTTGGAGCCTTTGTTTATAATAAGGAGCAGAATGATGAGAATGGTGGATTGGTAAACGAGGCTACACTTGTAGATTCCCGCAACCTGGAGCACAGTACGATCCCGGTAGTTTTTCAGAATGACAACTTTGGCAGCAATACGCGCATTCGCCGTTCGTCTGTGTCGAATACACAGCGCGATTTTTCTATCATGTTGCAGCACCGCTATGCGTTCGGGCGCACAGACACTTTGTACAACGAAGATTCAACGCGCTACAACTATAAGTTCACTCCGCGGTTCGGTATCGGCCATCGTTTCCAGGTGCATTCTGAGAAATATCGTTTTAAGGATGAGCCAGCTGATTCATTGCGCTATGTGGGCTTTTTCAATGCCTCACTCCAACGCCGTAACAATGTAGATTCAGTCGACATGTCGCAGCGCTGGATAATGACGGATAACCGGCTGACCTTAAACGGCTATCTGGGCAAATATGAAAATCAATTGGCATTCAGCGCCGGTGCAGGCATTCGCTTCGACAAGTTTACTGACGAATATCCAAAAGGTAATATTGCCAACAACATCACCAGCAACTACCTCGTAGCGGAGGCGCGTAAAGAAGCAGTGGATACCGGAGGGTGGTTTTACGGAGGCAGCGCCATATTATACCTGACAGGCGAAGCAGCCGGCAATTCTATGATCCAGGCTGAGATCGGAAAGAACATCAACAACCGTTTCGATGTCTCAGCTGGGTTTAAGCAAGAGATCAACAATGCACCCTATAACTACACAACCTATCAGCACGATTATGACACCATGCTGAATACTTTCAACAAAGAAAGTATTTCGCAGGTATACGGCACAGTTGCCAGCGACAGGCTTAAACTCTATGGCGGAGTGCGCAACTATTTCATCAACAACTATATTTATCTCAACGATAAACAACTGCCTGACCAAAACAATTCTTCCTTCAACCTGGCACAGATCTGGATACAAAAGATATTCACCTGGCGAAAACTGGTACTTGACAACGAATTTGTTTACCAACTATCCGGCGGTGCTCCGGTGAATGTGCCGCAGCTCCTGGGCCGCAACCAATTAAGTATCGAGAGCTACATTTTTGGCGATGCATTGAAGATAGCGACCGGTATTGAAGCAAGGTATCATAGTCCCTATAAGCCTGCAGGTTATGCTCCCTTATTCAACCGCTTTAATTATCAAAATTCCTATGTACTCAGTAACGACCCTGAGGTATCTGTTTTCTTCAACTTCAAGATCAAGCGCTTCCGGGCTTACGTCATGGCCGACCAGATGCAGTTATTGCTCAACCAGAACACTAATGCCATCGCTGCGCCGGGCTATGGATTACCCAATGTAATGATACGCTTCGGCTTCAATTGGGTACTCATCAACTAGGAATATTTCCTTAATATGTTCATATATTATATGAAACACTTCAATTGCCACATTACTGAATTGGTTTAACTTTGCGGGCGCCGGAAACCAGTCCGGCCTTTGCCTGAATTTCAAAAGAGTAAATACTCAAACGAACGGTTATACGATGAAAGATTTTTCATACGTGATGAGCTCACACCCTTCTTATATCGAGTCGCTGTATAACGACTATGCAAAAGACCCGTCTGCAGTAGACCCCGAGTTAAGAAAGTTTTTTGAAGGTTTTGACTTTGCCATTTCCAAAAACAATGGCAGTCAAGCAATGGCCGCAGCTACCGATAAAACACCGGTAAGCAACGAACAACTTTCAAAAGAGCTGGCCGTTTACAGTTTGATACAGGCTTACCGCAAAAAAGGACACCTTGTTGCAACAACAAACCCTATTCGCCCACGCAAAGACCGCAAGCCTGAACTCGACCTTAGTGATTTCGGGTTGACTGAGGCTGATCTCTCAAAAGAATTTCATGCTGGTTCCTTCATCAGCCTGGGCAAAGCAAAACTTGGCGATATCATTGCAAACCTGAAAACTATCTACGCAGGTAATGTCGGCATCCAGTTCACCTACATCAACAATGGTGACCGATGCCGATGGGTAGAAGCTGCCTTTGAAACAATGATGCAAAAGCCCATGTCGCTTGCACAACGCAAAAGAATATTAGAGAAATTGGGTGAAGGAGTGATCTTCGAAAAATTCCTGCATACAAAATACATAGGGCAGAAACGCTTCGGCCTTGACGGGGGCGAAAGCACGGTACCCGCGCTTGATACTATCATCAACGACGGCGCCGACCTTGGTGTTAAAGAAGTAGTTATAGGCATGGCGCACCGCGGTCGCCTCAACGTACTGGCAAATACCCTTGGTAAAACTTACGAGCAGATATTCTCCGAGTTTGAAGGCAACATGCCCACAGACATGACCATGGGTAGCGGCGACGTGAAATACCACCTCGGCTTTCATTCAGACATCACTACGCCAAACGGCAAAAACGTAAACGTTCAACTGGTACCAAATCCCTCGCACCTTGAGGTAGTTGACCCGGTAGTGACCGGTTTTGCTCGC
Organism: uncultured Sphingobacteriales bacterium; assembly: GCA_946887085.1. Next base: position 6,891 of record CAMPKG010000065.1, on the reverse strand, counting down.
GCAAAAGCAGACACTCTTTACGATAACGATTACAGCAAGATACTCCCGATACTCATCCACGGTGATGCCGCAGTTGCCGGCCAGGGCGTGGTTTACGAACTGCTGCAAATGAGCAGGCTGGAAGGCTACGCTGTTGGTGGCACTATCCACTTCGTCATCAACAACCAGATAGGTTTTACTACCGATTTTGATGATGCACGTTCATCTGACTATTGCACCAGTGTTGCATCTATCGTGCAGGCGCCTGTGCTGCATGTGAATGGCGACGATCCTGAAGCTGTGGTAAAAGCTGCTGCACTGGCAATTGCATACCGTCAGAAATTCGGTGAAGATATTTTCATCGATATGGTGTGCTACCGCCGCCACGGCCACAACGAGGGCGATGAACCTAAGTTCACGCAGCCCCAGTTGTACGCGCTCATCGACAAACACCCTAATCCACGGGAGGTTTACACCCAACACTTACTGCAAAACGGTGAATCGGACGCGCAGCAGATGGCTAAGGACATGGAGAAGCAGTTCTGGGATGAACTACAGCAGCGCCTTGATGAGATCAAGCAAAACCCGCTGCCTTACCAATACCAGAAGCCGGAGCTTGGGTGGAAGGAACTGCGCCGTGCGAAGAACGACGATTTCGACCAGTCGCCTGTAACCGCCCTCAAAGAAGCAGATTTTAAAAACCTGCTGACAAAGCTGATGCAATGGCCTGCTGAATTCAAGCCTTTGCGTAAAGTAGAAAAACTGCTGCAGGATAAAACGAAGCTCTTCGACACAGAAGGTAAAGTTGATTGGGCTACCGGTGAGTTGCTGGCGTATGCAAGCTTGCTTACTGAGGGCCACGATGTACGCCTCAGCGGTGAAGATGTGAAACGCGGTACTTTCTCTCACCGCCATGCAGTTATTTACGATGAAAAAACGAATGCTGCACATAACCGACTCAACCACTTCAACGATAGGCAAGGAACATTCTATATCTACAACTCACTGCTGAGTGAATTTGCCGTGCTTGGTTTTGACTATGGCTACGCCATGGCTAACCCCAACAACCTTGTACTTTGGGAGGCACAATACGGCGATTTCGCAAACGGCGCGCAGACGGTAATTGACCAATACATATCAAGCGGCGAACAAAAATGGGCTGCGATGAATGGCCTCGTGATGTTATTGCCTCATGGTTATGAAGGCGGTGGCCCCGAGCACTCAAGTGCCCGCCTTGAACGTTTCCTGCAAAACTGCGCAGAATACAACATGGTTATTACCAATATCACTACTTCGGCCAACCTGTTTCATGCTCTGCGCAGGCAAATGGCATGGCCGTTCCGCAAGCCCCTGGTAAACTTTTCTCCGAAAGCTAACTTACGCCACGTACGTTCTTATTCTACAATGGACGAATTCACAACAGGCGGCTTTAAAGAAGTTATCGATGATGCATCAATAAAAACGCCATCGAAAGTTAAGCGCGTGATACTTTGCACAGGCAAAATGTACTTCGACCTGAGCGAAAAACAACTGGCAGAGAACAGGACAGATGTAGCTATTGTTCGCCTGGAACAAATACACCCCTTGCCAATGGGCCAGCTGCGCCAGCTCCGCGAAAAGTATAAGAAGGCTGAATGGGGTTGGGTGCAGGAAGAACCGGCCAATATGGGCGCGTTATCATTCCTGAAACTGAACCTGGAAGACTTTGCAATGAGCTATATCAGCCGCCCTGCCAGCGCATCACCAGCTACTGGCTTCTCGAAAAAGCACGCACAGGAACAACAACAACTGGTAGAAAAGGCCCTGACCATATAGAAGGGTTCATATTATAAAAATTGCAAAAGCCGCTTATATTCTTAAATTTGCGGCATCTTGAAAAGACTTTATGGAAGACCTTAAAAAAACGCTCAAACAACAGATCATTGATTCGCTGAACCTGCAGGGTATGAAACCGGAGGACATTGATGATAACGCTCCCCTGTTTGGCGAGGGACTTGGACTCGATAGCATCGATTCGCTGGAGCTGATGGTGTTGCTTGAGCGCAACTACGGCATCAAAATAGAAGATGCCCGTGAAGGCCGGAAGGTATTGCAATCTGTGCAATCGATGGCCGAGTACATCCAGGAGCATCGCAAAATATAACAGCCGCACCTCAATGGCGGACAGGATCGTCGTTACATCTCTGGGTATTATTTCTGCATTAGGCCGGGGTGCAGCAGAAAACCTGCACGCGTTGATCAATTCGCGTTCGGGCCTCCGTTACCTGAAACATCTTCAAACAGTACACGCATCTGAATTTATGACCGGGGAGGTAGACCTCTCCAACGAACAGATGATGGATGCCCTCAGCTTGCCGGCGGGTAAAGAAGGATATACCCGCACTACACTGCTGGCGCTGCTGGCAATGGAAGAGCTCCTGGCAAATATCGACAGGGAATCGCTGAAAGAGGAATCATTAGCATTTATCAATGCCAATACTATAGGCGGCATGTGCTCGGTGGAAGACCTGTACTGGGATTTTGTTGGCGAAAAAACTGAAGGTAAATTCCTGGATTATATTGATACACTCGATTGTGCTGAAAGCACGTTGAATATATCATCGCATTTCGATTTGAAGCCATTCATGGCAACTATCAGCACCGCCTGTTCGTCCTCCGCCAATTCGATAGTGCTTGGTGCACGTATGATAAAGCAAGGCATAGTTAAGCGCGCCATTTGCGGAGGTTGCGATGCGCTGAGCAGGTATACACTTAATGGGTTCAATTCTCTAAAAAATCTCGACCGGGGTATATCAAAACCATTTGACCAAAACCGGATGGGCCTGAACCTTGGAGAAGGGGCCGGTTACTTACTACTGGAATCAGAATCTTCTGCAAAGGAACGAGGTGCAGATATCCTAGCTGTGTTCACCGGCTATAGCAATAGTAATGATGCCTATCATCCTACAGCGCCATCGCCTGACGGATCCGGCGCATACCGCACCATGCAACAGGCACTGGACAAGGCAGGATTGAGCGCAAGTGATATTGGCTACATTAACGCCCACGGAACTGCGACCATTAACAACGATAATGCCGAGGGCAGAGCTATTGAGCAGCTCTTCGGTTCGGGCACCTTGTTCAGTTCAACAAAGCCGTATACCGGCCACACATTAGCGGCTGCAGGTGCTATCGAAGCAATCTTTTCCCTCTGGGCGCTACGGGATGGACTCGCCTTTGCCAACCTCAACTTCGAAACGAAAATGGATGAGTTGAATATTACACCGGTTGCATCGCTAAAAACAGGCCTCGACAACAAACACGTACTAAGTAATTCATTTGGCTTTGGAGGCAATAACGTTTCACTTATCTTCAGCAAGGCATGATGAAACCGGTGTACATACGATCTGCCTCTGCCATTTCTCCCCAGCATTCGTTCAACGGCGCTAGCTTCTGTGATCCTGTTATGACGAGTGATACTGGCATTCTCTTCGTTGTAGATGCGGACTACAGTAAGTACATCAACCCCGTAGCAATACGTCGCATGAGCCGCCTGATAAAAATGGGCATATCAGCTGGCATGCAGTGCCTGCAGGAAGCAGGTATTGAGCAACCCGATGCCATCATCACAGGTACAGCCAGGGGCAGCATGAGTGATACCGAACAATTCATCACTGAAATGTTGAACCTTAACGAGCAGGCACCAAATCCAACTGCATTCATACAGTCTACTTACAACTCCGTAAACGGCTGGATAGCCCTACAGACAAAATGCATAGGCTATAACCAGACCTATGTGAACCGCGGGTTTTCATTCGAGTTGTCGCTGTTCGACGCACAGCTGCTGCTGCAGGAAGAAACAAAACCCGCATACATGTTGGTTGGCGGCTTTGACGAGCTGACACCCGACTACTGGCGCACCAAATACAAAATAGATTATTGGAAAAAGCAACCACCACATAGCCTGTCGCTTTTAGAACACAGCGACACCCCCGGTACAATTGGCGGCGAAGGTGCGGCATTCGTGATGGTGACCAATGACAGCACTGATGCGATCTGTTCGTTGCTGGGCGTTGAAATGCACCTGGCGCCTTCGGCTGAAGAGTTTTGCAACTCAGTAGAGGCCCTGTTGGAAAAGAATAGCCTGGCTTGGAATGATATAGACGTCTTACTAACTGGGATGAATGGTGATTCCAGGCACCAGCCTTTGCACGAAGCGGTCGTGAACCTGACGGACAGCAGCACCCATATCGCAGTGTTCAAACATCTTACAGGGGAATACGATACCAGCTCAGGTTTCGCGATGTGGCTGGTTACGGAAATATTCAAATCGCAGAGCATACCTCAACTGTTGCAACGCAGAAAAGGCAGCCGTGAAAAGATCAGGTATGTACTGATAATAAACAACTATATCCTCAATAGTTTCCCTGTTATTCTCCTGAAAATTGCTGGTTAATTAAGATGCTGTCTTACCGAGCACCATTACTTGTGTCGGTGATGGATTGCCGCCCTCTTTTTCTAATGAGATAGCGAAAGCCTGACCGTTTGTAACTTCCATCGGCAGACGCGCCATGGCCCCTGACTCTACTATGCTGTTGGGTATCACGCCCATGCTTACGGGCTTACCGTCCTGTATCACCCACATCTGATATTGCTTACCCTCTTCAGGCATCGGCAGCTTTTTCATTGCCAGGTAGGTTTCGTTCTTAGCCTTGTCCCAATAGATGGTAGCAGCCATCGGGTGGCCTGGCTGAACACTCTTCATCACCACTGTCTCCACCATAGAGTCTGCCATCATTTCGCGTTCAGACCTGTACATGGCAAGCGCTTGCTCCATTTGCGACTGCGACTGCTGCAGGGTACTGAGCTTTCGTTCCATCGATGCCAGTCGCTCCATCTGGCGGCTGCGCTGGCTAATGAAATACATATTGACCAGCAGGCTGCCCACCATGACAACCATTACAGCGGCCCACTGCCAGGTTGCATAACTGCTGCGCTCAGGTATTGTCAGAGGGATGACCCTGGCTGTTCCATTTATCTGCGCACTAGCTTCTACCGCCGGCGACTCATTTGATATAGCTTCCCATATCCTATCCTGCATAAATGCCGGCGGCGTTACGGGAGTAGCTTCTGCAAATTGCTGCATGGCTGCTTCGATGGAAGCCACTTCCTGTGCCAGTTCCGGATACATAGCAATGTTAGCTGCTACTTCTGAGCGCTCACTTTTCGGAAGTGCACCGAGTACATAAGCTTCTAATATGCCCGATTCTATGTATTCCTTTGTATTCACTATTTTTTATAATGTTCTCTTAATAATTGCAATGCATGCCGCATCCGGGTCTTTACTGTTCCCAGCGGTATGTCAAGGGTTTTCGATATTTCATCCAATGTAAATCCTTTGAAATACGCCAGGCTCACGATGGTTTCGTACTCAGGTTTCAGGCTGGCTACAACTGCACGGAGGCCAATAGTATCCGTCTTCTGCTCCGTTCTCATTTCCACCTCTATATTACTTACGATCTCGTCGCCAGTCCGGATTTTCCCTTTCATGATCTCCCCTTTGGAACGCAGCTTGTCAATGGCTGCATTCCGGGCGATATTGATCATCCAGGTATATATTCTTCCTTTTTCCGCGTTGTATTGGGTAATGTTGTTCCAGATCTTTATGAATACTTCCTGGAGCACATCCTGGGCGGTTTGTTCATCAAAAATGACCTTCCTGATAACTCCGTACAGCACCGCCGAATACTGTTTGTACAAATAGTTGAACCCGTCCCTGCTTTTCTGTTTCAGCAAAGCTACCAGTTCCTGTTCACTATATATAATGGTATCGGGCAAGTGTATAGTTGACACCCAAAGCTAATATATTATTTCACAAAAAGCATCTTGTAGTCGGTGCGTACCTTGCCCGCACTGATATCATCGAGCTTCTTTTTCATGAGGCGTTTCTTCAACGGCGGCAGGTGATCTATAAACAACTTACCATCAATATGGTCGTACTCGTGCTGGATAACACGCGCGGTGATGCCGGTGAATTCTTCCGTATGCTCTACAAAATTCTCGTCCATGTAGCGGAGCTTAAGATGTGACATGCGTTTTACATCTTCCCTGATCTTAGGTATGCTTAGACAACCTTCGTTATAAGACCATATATCGCCGGTCTCTTTCACCTTGTGCGCATTGATGAACACTTTTTTTACGGGCTTTTCGTTAGGGTAAGCGCGTTTATCCTCCTCATCGAAGCTTTCCACCATTTGCGCAGTATCTACAACGAAAAGCCGAATCGCGCGATTGATCTGCGGTGCGGCAATACCCACACCACTGCTATGGTACATAGTTTCCCACATATCCGCTATCAGCTTTTGCAGCTCAGGATAACTGGCGTCAATATCCGTACAAACTTTCCGTAAAACCGGGTGGCCGTATGCTACAATCGGTAAGATCATTCTAAAAACAATTACAGACGCGCAAAGATACGAATTAGGTGCGGCTTTCGAGGTATTCCTGCAAAATGATGACCGCGCTGACAGTGTCTATCAGCTCCTTGCTTTGACGGTCTTTTTTCTTCAAACCCATACCGGCAATGGCCTGGGAAGCCATGCGCGAGGTCATACGTTCGTCCACTTTTTGGATGGGCAGGTTCGGGAATACATGCTGAAACTTGCCGATGAATTTTTCGACCAGTGGCGTGGCGTCGGTGGCCGTATCATCAAAGTTCAGCGGGTAGCCGATGAGCACTTTTTCTACCTGCTCTCGTGCAAAGTATTTTTTAAGGTAGCCGATCAATTCGTTCGAATCTACGGTTTCAAGGCCGGTGGCGATAATCTGCAACGGATCGGTCACGGCAATGCCCGTGCGCTTTTTGCCAAAATCCAAAGCCATCACGCGCGCCATTATCCCCTCCCCAATTGTTTAACGATCACGGTACCCATG
>CAMPKG010000064.1 GCA_946887085.1 uncultured Sphingobacteriales bacterium | reverse complement strand
ACGTTAGTAAGCGTAAGTGTGGCGGTAGTGGCGCCGCTGTAGATTGCCGAGTTGGCAACATCCTGGAAGCCGCTGCCGTCGTTCACCTGCCACTGGTAGGAAACTGCATTGCTCACTGTTGTAAAGCTTGTTCCCGCTCCCGTTGCAATGACGGCCGCCTGCGGTTGCTGGCTTATTGCAGGAGTATAACCGACGATTGCAGTAAAGGTATAAGCCTGGCTCTCGTACGCACCGTCTTTGGCGCGCACTTTAAAGGGCCGGTTGCCTGGTGTTGGGGTGGCGAGGCTATTTTTGTACGAGATGCCATCCAATAATTTTTCGCCTTCTGCAAGTGTCATGGTTGCGCTCGACGTTTTGGAGAGATAGAGCGATTTTTCGGTGCCGCTGACAACGGCCGTGGCAGTATAGCTTGTGCTGCTGATGTTGATGGTAGAAAGTGTTGCTCCGTTCGTAAAGTTCAGCGCAATGTCCCTGTTCCCCACACGCAGTATTTCGGATGCACCGTCTTTGATGTCGGTTGAGTTAAAGGTAACGCGCAGCCTTTCGAGCGTTGTGCCGCCCGATGCAGTGGTGAGCAGGGGCGCAATGTTGGTGCCGCTGGCAGTAAATTTCATTGAACCAGGTGCGCAGAGGGAAGAGCTGTTATCTGTTCCTGACGCAGAAGGTGTAAGATCAATAGTAGGGGCAGTGGTTATCGTTGTCGGTACGCCGAAATCAACGCCTTTATCGAAGTCGATAAAGAAATAGGCCACGCCCTCTCCGCCCGATCCTACCGATATCCTGAAATTATTCATCTCCTGGTAACTCACTCTCACACGGGTGTTGGGGTCTGCTGCGTTGACAACGTTCGTATTAATGGTAGAATTGAACCTGGTAAGGTTGGTTGCTGCATTATAGGAAGTGGTCAATGATGTGACCGTTGATACTTCACTGGTATAAAATCCTCCGAATTCACTGAATTGGTTCGAGCCTGCTGCGTCGTTGCCATCAATGTCGTACGAGTTGATCATCATATTTTGCAGCGTAACCGGTGTGCCGGTCTTTGTTGTGTTGTTATATGAGTTGCCAAGTATGAACTCAAATTCAAATAAAGCGGAGCCGCCGCCCGCTGGAAAAAGGAATTGCGGCGAAAACCACGTCGAATTATTATTCGTATATCCGGTACCGGTACCAGCCTGGTCAAACAGCATGTAGGCGCCGGAGCTGACCGATATCGTCCGGATGATCGCATCGATCTGCTGGCCGTCGATGTTTACTACATTCTGGTACAGCACTACGCTTCCGCTGGTGGTACCGTCGCTAACTTTATTCGTGATGGTTACGCCGGGGCCGCCAAACTTTACACTTTGGAAGGCGGCATTGAACACATACTGGCCGGATACGAACACCGGAGCTAAAAGAACAATTAGAAGGTAAATCTGTTTCATAAATACGGTGATTAGGCTGTGCCAGTCATGGCAAATGCTTAACCACAATATTTTTCACGCTTGCAGCGGCTGGAAAATCAGATCGTTATGGGGCTGACAGGTGTTCTCCCAATTCAGTAAAATTTCTCATACATGGAGTCGATTCCTAAATCTGGACAAATAGGCACTGCTTTTCAATTGACCTGGGTTTCGGGATAGTGACCCTTAATATGCGACTGGAAGTATTTGCCGATCGAGCCACTGATCATTTCACGGTATACATGTTCCGGAACATGATGGTACTGCCACACGTCGCCATTCGACCTGAATTCGATTTCGAGGGTGGATGTTTTGCGATCGTACCCGACGCTTGATGCCATGGATGAATCTACATAGTGCCTATTCATTTACATCGATTTAACCGGCATGTGCAGGAGTATAAATATATGCCAGTCGATTGGTTGTTACATTTGGCGTGCTGGTCTACACAAAAATATGCCGGCTTATCAATGGAGGAATGCGATTGCAAAGACAAAACCTATATTTCATAGCCATCATACCGCCAGGTAAAATTTGTGACGACGTGGAGGTGTTCAAAAAGGATTTTGCCGGCCGCTTCGGGGCGAAGGAGGCATTAAAGAACGTGGCGCACATCCGGGATTGAATCGAAATTCAATCCGCATATCACCGTTGCCTACCGGGATTTGACGCCGGATAAATTTCGTGCCGCGTGGGAGGAGTATCAAACAAAAAAATACTCCTCGTCATTTGAAGTAAATAACTTTCATCTCTTGCAGCACGACACAAAAAAATGGAACATCATTCAGACCTGTCTATTGCCATCGGAGGGTTCTTCAGGCTGAACGGTAACGGGGGCATATCCCTCCGTTTTGTTTTTTGCCGAAGCGCTTTCTTCATTTTTTCTTATCTTAAAAGAACTTTTAAACGATCTGACAAGTATCTGGTAAATGCTTAGCTATTACTAGATACCTTCCAGATACTGTTTATATCTCAGCAAAAGATAAGTTAAACCTTATCCCCTATGGCGAAAATTAAAGGCAATATTATCATGATGAACCTGAGCGGCATGCTCGGCAAACAGATCATCATTAAGCATCGTAACGGGAAGCCCTATGCCTGCGCCCCGCCCACTATCGACGAAAATCGCCCGCTTACACCCAACAAAAAAGCATGGAGGGAAAAATTCAGGCTCCTTGCTGCATACGCTAAAGCTGCAACGAGAGATCCGCAAAAGAAGGCAGCTTACCTGGCCGCGGCGAAACCAGGGCAAACGGCATACAACGTAGCCTTTATGGATGCTCGTTACGCTCCCGTCGTGACAGCCCTCAGCGTGCAGGGATATGCGGGCAAACGCAATGATAAAATTTTTGTGCAGGCAACGGACGATTTTAAGGTTTGCTCGGTGAAGGTTGCCATTTATTCAACGACTGGTGAATTGATTGAAGAAGGCGACGCCTCACCTGATGACGTTATTTGGATGTACAAGACTACGCGTCTAAATAAAAACGTCATTGGTACAAAAATCATCGCAAAAGCTTACGACCTTCCCGGCAATGAGGGCGCGATGGAAAAAGTGTTGTAATGGGTTGCCAGCGCAAATGAGTGTTCGTTTTAAAGCCTCAGCTTAATTCCCCCGTTCATTACAAAGCCTTCAACAGGTGCATAAATGTCCTTAAAATGAGGATCATTGATAGTGCCGGTATAAATGGTATCGAATTTACTTTGGCGTGTATCGGTGAAATTTTCAAAATTGAGGAACAGCGAAAATTTCTCCCACATCTTCTCCGTCATAAAACCCATGATCCAATACGGCTTTCCGAAACCGGCATCGTTCAGCCGCTGCCTGCTGTAGTAATATGCCTCAAGGCCAAGCTTCCATGACACTCCCTTCTCCCACATCAAAACATTATTGAGCCTGTGTCTTGCAGTGAGTGGCAGCCATTCCTTTACATCGGCAAAGTGAGTGTTTGCATCTGTATAGGTATAGCCAATGAACAACTTGAAGTCACCATAAATTAACCTGAGATTCGTCTCCGCACCCCTGGTATCGAGATGACCCTGCGCATTTCTCAGTGCTATCCGTCCATTCCCTGCAGGTGTGAGGATGAGTGGGTGGTTCAAACGCGTATAAAAAAACAACTGGTTCAGGCTCACACCTACGTTGCCGATGCTGGTTTTGTAGTTGACGTCTAAGTTGGAGCCCGCCGAGCGTTCATTGCGCGCCGTGTGGACATCGACAGGTAAAAGATTTCTAAACTGCAGCCTTTCCGTTTCTTCGGTGAAAATGGTAGGCGTTTTATAGCCCAACCCTCCTCCTATTCTCGTGGTGAACTTCGGAGAGATCCTGATCATTGCCGAAACGCGCGGCAGCAGTTCAAATCCGTAATTCTTTACAAAGTCGCCACGAAGGCCGCTTTCGAGCACTACCTTCTCAGATATGTTCAATGCATTCTGTACAAACACTCCGTACGTTTTGTAGTGATAATCGCGGCTGGGTTCAACGCTGGCAGATTTTTCATCAAGATCCTCTGTCAGGAAGTTGGTGCCCACCACCCAATCCGCTTTTTCGCCCTTCCTGTTCCAAGTTACTTCGGTAAACGATGATTGCTGTACGGCGTCGAAATCATAAGCGGGTATCGCGATGAGCCTGTCAAACCTGCTGTAGCTGTTTTTGAGCTGTATCGTTGCATGGTCGCTTACCCTGTGAACGACGCCCGCCTGCGTGGTGATGCGATGGGTATTATTCTTTTCAAAAAAACCCGCTTCTCCGTTCCTGATATAATTCATACTGCCACCTACACGGTCTTCGGTGATGTAGCCCACTCCTACATCCACCGTCGTTTTCGTTCCGTACAAGAACAACCGCGGGTTAACGGAGTATCGTTCAAATTTGGGTATGGCGGTCAGACCGATGTCTGCAGGATCGAAAGGCTTATTGCTGTTGCGCGATGCGAACACGGTAATACCTGCTTTGCCGTAACGTTCACTGTAAAAAGCGCTCAGGTCCAAACCTCCTCCCGTTGTGCCGTTCGCTATCATACTCAATTCTCTCTTGTTCGCAGGCGTTTTCGATACCAGGTTTACCAGTCCCGCAATCGCGCCACCGCCGTACAATGTAGACGCCGAACCTTTGATCACTTCTACCTGCTTTAAATCGAGCGGTGCAGTTTGCATGAGCGACAGGCCGCCGGAAAAGCCGGAATAAAGCGGATATCCATCCTTCAGCAGTTGCGTGTACCTGCCGTCCAATCCCTGTATACGAATGCCTGCATTGAACGATGTTGCGGATGTTTGCTGCACCTGTATGCCTGTGCTTTCGCTCAGCAGCATGCGTATCTCTCCCGGTCTCATGTTCGCTTTTTCAGACAGTTCTTCGCCAGAGATCACTTCCACCCGCGTGGGAATGTTTGCGATCGTTCTGCTTAATCTTGTAGCGGTAACCACCACCTCCTGCTCCAGCTCTTCGCTTTCTTCGAGGAGAGCGGTTATCGTTGCGGAAAGGAGCGGCACCGTAACCGTTACCGATTTTTCCTGGTATCCGGTTGATGTTAAGTCGATCCGGTTTGTACCCTGTACCAGGTTGCCCAATTCAATTTTACCGGTGCTGTCGGCAGCATATGATTTTCCGGAAGGATGGACCGTGGCTGTTGCACCTGCCAGGGGTGTATTATCGCGGGACGCCTTAACGATCAGGATCAAAGTATCCTGGGCCGTTGAACAAAAAGAGCAAAGCACGGCTATGCCTGTCAATAGTGACTTTATCATTATGCTTACAAATATTTTTCGTGAACGTTCGATATTTAAACAGCGGTGGAGGAACGTTCGCGGGGAGGTTGAATAAGCGGCGGGAACCAGGCTTCGGGAAGATATGCGGGAATAGTCGAACGAAATGCCTGGATAAATGTTTCGGGGGCGATGATGACGTAAGTGAACCGGTTTTCTGCCAACACGCTAACGCCCGAACAGGCGCACAACGCCGCGCAGTTTCCGCAGTCTTTATCGTTCGGCTGCGACTGCTGTGCAGTTTGCACTTCTTCTGAGCAACTATCCAAAATAGAGCAGGGCAGGAAGCCCGTCAGCACAACCCAGAGGGACAATATCACTAAAAGCACTTTGTTCACGCTGCAAAGTTAATAGATGTTTTGCAGACGTGTTCAGGGTTTACAGTACCATGTTGTTTTCTGAAGAACGTTGTCGCCGTAGGTGTAAGAAACAAGATTTTTCTTAGCATCGTACTTCAGGTTCTTATACACCTGCGACTGGGTTCTTCGATATACACCCAGTTCGTCGCTGGTACTTATGAAGCTAACCGACACTCCCGACCGCGGATTATTACCGACGGGCACCCACTGCATTACCTCCAGCAAGCTGTACTCATAGGTGACGCCATACTGGCTCGGTTGATAATTATACCTTCCACCCGATTTTGTATAATCATACTTGTATCTCACTTCAGTGTCATACGAAGTCCACGGCTTCGAAATGTGTATGGGATTTCCTCGGGAATCAACTTGTACACTAATTGGCAATTCATTCTCCAGCGTTACATCGTACCTATACGTCATGCCTGATAATGTATTCGGGCGGCCGGGATTATTGTAGTTAAGTTTCAGCACCCGAACGGCGTCCTGCGACACCGAAGTACATAAGCCCGCGGCATTGAACGTAAAATTGTACACCAGGTTCAGTTTCTCCACCGACGTCCTGCTTCCATTAGAGTGGTATTCCCATTTCTCTCTTGTGCCTTTAAATTTGGCCGCATAGGGCGAGTAAGTAAACGTGCCTTTCAACTCATATGCCTGAGGGGCGTAAAAATGATCATTGGGAGCAGCCCTGGATAACATGTTTATCGTCTTGACCCTGGTATCCGAATACAATGTTTTGGTAAATCGGAACGGAGGCACCTGGCCCCTCCTGGCAATGTAATTTGTTGAAAAGGCAGTAGAATGACAAGGAAGCGGCGCAAGGGCATTGCTATTGATTGTTTCGCTGGTAATCGTTGAAGACGGCTCTCTGATTTCTTTTCTGCAGGAAGCTAATGCTGCCGATGCTGCCATGGCATAGAGGAAGACTCGCATGTGTGATAAGTTTAAATGTGCGAAGCAACCACAGGGCACGAAGCAGCTAAATCAGGGGTAATGGAGAAGATTACTGAAGATACACTTTTCAATAAAATATGGCCGCGGGTTTAATTGATGTCGTGCCAAAAACGGCCAGTCATTGTATCGTAAGCGAACACATCCGCTTATCGGTTCACTATAACACATGGATAATCAAATATTTATTTACTGGTATGTTTTTAACGTACAAACCTGTTTAAAGTCCAGTGTACGGCTAAACTCTTCTTTTATGTTTAAAACAAACCTCAAAATCGCCTGGCGAAACCTTGTAAAAGACAAGCAATTTACTTTCTTAAATGTACTCGGTTTATCTGCGGGCCTCGGTTGTGCCTTGCTTATTTTGTTTTGGGTGAACGACGAATTGAGTTATGATAAATTCTTCGCCAATGACGACCGGCTGTACGAACTTTTGGAGAACCATTCAAAAGAATCATCAGGCTTACTGAGCGAAGCGGTCAAACAACAAGTACGTGGAGCGGAATATGCCGCAGCAGTTGCACCGCCCCAGTGGTTTCCGGAATACACACTTTCTGTGAGAGATAAAAACATCAAAGCATCAGGGCAATATGCAGAAAAAGACTATTTCAATATATTTTCTTTTAAACTCATCGACGGAAATAAGAATACCGTCCTGGAAAATAAAAACGCCATCGTCATATCCGACGAACTTGCAACGAAACTTTTTGGTACCACCGAAAATATTATCGGGAAGCCTGTGAGGTTTGACCAGGACACGACATTTTATGTTTCCGGCATATTTGAAAAGGTACCCAAACATTCATCGCAGCAGTTCGATTTTGTATTATCCTTTGAATATTTTAAAAGTATCAAGGAATGGGTAACAAAGTGGGGAGATCGGGGACCCTACAATTATGTACTGGCAAGTGAGGATATGGATATTAATACGTTCAACAAATTAGTGGCGAACGTCATTACGGACAACACCGGAGACACGTCAAGAAAAGATCTTGCAACACGGTTATCAGATCTTTACCTAGCCATCATCTGTTATTTTGTGCCTTTTATTCTATGCACGGGATTATTGGCAGGCAGTTACCCCGCGCTGTATTTGTCTAAATTTAACCCGCTGTCGATATTAAAAGGAAAATTTAATACCTCCGTTACTGAGGTGCTGTCGCGAAAAGGGTTGGTGGTCTTTCAATTTACACTGTCAACTATTTTGATCGTTGCCGTGATGGTTATCTATCAGCAGATACAATTCATACAAAACACCGATGCCGGGTACAGGAAGGATAATATTCTTCGCCTGTCCGTAGAGGGACCCATGAAAGATAAAAAGCAATCATTTATAGCAGAGCTCAAAACTATTCCCGGTGTTGTGAACGCAAGTTCTACGTATCACAAGATGGTGGGACGGGGATACAGTCATTCGGGTATGGATTGGGAAGGGAGGGATCCTAACAACGATGTTTTTTTCGAAGCTTTCGAGGTGGATTATGATTTTGTTGAAACGATGGGTATGACCATGGTCGAAGGGAGGAGTTTCTCCAGGAGGTTTGGCGGTGATTCAAACAAGATTATCCTGAACGAAAAAGCAGTCGAAATGATGGGATTAAAGAACCCTATCGGAAAAACTATACGAAGATTTGGCAGTGACGCGCAGGTCATTGGCGTTGTAAAGGATTTTCATTTTGAGTCGCTGCATGAATCAATAAAGCCTGGTTATCTGGTTTTATGGGGAGGAAATAAAATTGTTGCTCGTGTGCAAGCTCAGAACCAGCGGCAAACCATCGCCGCTATTGAGGGCTTGTACGAGAAGTACAATCCCGGTTTCCCGTTCACATTTAATTTTTTGGATGAGGCGTATCAACAGCAATATGATTCGGAAACAAAAGTGTCTGCCTTATCGAAATATTTCGCAGGGCTGGCGATTATCATTTCATGCCTCGGCTTGTTTGGCTTAGCGGCGTTTACGGCCCAAAAGAGAAGAAAGGAAATCGGTGTAAGAAAGGTAGTCGGCGCTTCGGTGGTAAATATTACCACGATGCTGTCTAAGGACTTTTTATGGTTGACGCTTATTTCGCTGGTCATTGCTCTTCCTGTATCGTGGTGGTTGATGAGCAGTTGGCTGCAAAGTTTTGCCTACCGCATCAGCATTACTCCGTACGTATTCATTATGGCAGGTGTATCTGTAATACTCATAACACTATTCACGATCAGCTTTCAATCCATCAAGGCCGCCATGGCCAACCCGGTAAAGAGTTTAAGGACGGAATGAGGGTGGACCCCGGAATCTGATCTTCCTTATTCCAAATTCAATCCGGTACGATGATCTTGTTTTCTCATAATTCATGGTGATCGGGATAGGGATGTCCCTTACCTGTTACCACAAGCGATCTCATGCTTCTCAGGAATGTCGCCCAGTCGAAACTGCACGCCGCATAGCCATCGTTATATTCTTTGAACCCATCATGATGGAACAAGAGAACAGTTCCTTTTTTATGCGGCTGCAACTCGAACGTGACGGTAGTGCCGATCCAGTCTTCGTAGCCTTCTATACAAACCCATTTCACACGTTGCGCTGGTGTAAGCTCGTCCACTTTCATTTCTTTATGATAGCCATCTCCAAATTCAAATCTGTTTACATTGCCCACTACGGGTTTAGCTTTCGTGTGGGGCGTCCACCAGACCGCGAGGCCTTCCTGCGTGGTTATTGCTTCGTAAACTTTGTCTGCCGGCGCTTCGATAACCAGCCTGTGATAAATGCTTTTCATAACTGTTGATTTTTATAACAACCCAAAATTATTGACAGAAACTTAGGCGCGGGGGTGCAAATAAGACATTATCGCGGGGCGATTTGGACAAATGCAAGCAGTAACTTTGTTGGGTGTTGGCGGTAACTATTGACAGAAAATAATAAGCGAATGAAACATCTTACCATACTGGTACCGGATAAACAAACTGCACTCAGTACCATATCATGCGTATGCGGGGCGTACGACTTCTTCAGCAGGGCCAACGAACTGCGGACCGAGAGGGGAAAGGAACCCCTGTTCAAAATCCAATTGGCCGGCGTATCTCACAAGTCAGAATTTGCAAATGGCATGGTGACTATCACACCTTCCGTACATATTTCTTCCATCCGGAAAACGAATCTTATCATCATACCTTCTATGGCCAGTGATTTTACAACAGCCGCTAAAAATAATCTCCAACTGGTCGACTGGATACAGGAGCAATATAATAAAGGCGCCGAGGTTGCGAGTATGTGCACAGGAGCTTATATACTGGCCTCAACCGGTTTGCTGAATGGAAGAAATTGCTCTATTCACTGGAACGCGGCCGGCAATTTGAAAAAGCTGTTTCCGGAAGTAAATCTAAAGACAGAAAAGCTGATCACCGATGAGTACGGCCTTTATACGAACGGCGGCGGCTATTCATTCTTAAATCTTTTGATTTACCTGTTGGAAAAATACTACGGCAGGCAAACGGCCATTTATTGTTCCAAAACTTTCCAGGTAGATATAGACAGGGTAACGCAAAATGACTTTGCGATTTTTACTCCTCAAAAGGCTCATGGAGATGATGTGGTGAAAAAGGCCCAGACATACATCGAGGATAATTTCTATGAAAGGATATCGGTAAAGGATTTGTCGCAGAAATTTGCTGTGGGCAGAAGAAACTTTGATCGACGGTTCGTGAAAGCTACCGGCAATACACCTCTTGAATACCTGCAGCGGGTGAAGATTGAATCTGCCAAGAAGGCGTTTGAATCATCCAACAAAACGATCAGCGAAGTGATGTATGAAGTGGGATATGCCGATCAGAAAGCATTCAGGGATGTATTCAGGAGAATAACAGGTATGTCGCCACTCAACTATAAAAACAAGTACAATAAGGAAGCGGTTGTTTAGCGGGCCAACCACAAAATTCATAGATTATTGCAGAAAAAACGGTTATCGCACCGCGATTGGTTATATTAGCCTGAAAAAATTAAACTGAGACAATGAAAAACCCCTTCTTGTTAGTTTTGTTGCTGGTTCCCGGATTTATGTTAGCCCAACATGCCAAAAAAGCTACGGCCAAAAACCAGTTTGTGCTTTTTGATGTTCAATTCACCTACACAAAAGCAGATGCGGATAATGCAACGCCAAATAAATCCCATTTTTACGTTAAACACGATATGCTTAATCCCCGGGTTCCAAAAGACTGGACTTCGCCTGTGGATTACCGTAATGGCACGGTACATATTCGGATGGAAGTGCTGGAAAAACCTGCAGGGGGAGAACCCACTACATGGAGCCTCTGCTATATTCCCAATAAGGGCCAGAAGAATAATTATGGTTGTACCGGCACAGATCTTTATACCCAAACCGGAGTGTATGAAAAGGATGTGCCGATGACTTCGTGGTGGGAGAATGAATCTATCATTTGGACCGAAGGAATAAAACAAATGGATCTTGTGATTAAAGACAATAGCGGCGGAAAAGGACATGCGCACAAGCGCGCGGATTTTGAGAAGTTCTTTCCCACCAAAGTTCGGATCACCATGATCCAGGTAGCGGCAGGAGCCAGGTATAATCCCAAATTGCTGCCAAAGAAACCGGCTGTGTATTGATTACATCAACCATATTATTCCTGGAAACTTCACAAAAGTACCTATCTCCCCTGTTCAAGGCACTGGATTCTTTAAAAGACGACATATAAAAAAAATTTCAATATTAAGAACCCAGTTATTATCTTTAATTATTCCTGTCCCGCACTTACCCTTTCTTCTTTTAATACGTATGTCCACCGTTATATTTTGCCGTCTCCCATGAGAACGCAAATAAGGGCATTATGTCTCTAATCTTATAAATTATACCAAGTGCAACCTTTAGCCAAAACAGCGATTTTGACGCTGGTAATCGTTTCTGTTGCTGTCATTTCCTGGGAACTATACCTCCGTAATAAAGGAATTCTCAAATCTTATGACGATGGTCCGGCCCTGTGGGCAGAAAAACGGGGGAAGGTATATGAATCGCCGGAAAACGCAACTGTTTTTATCGGTTCGTCGCGCATTAAATATGATCTCGACATAAAGACCTGGCAAGCGATCACCGGGGAAAAAGCCATACAACTGGCTGAAGAAGGAAGCTCGCCGATGCTGGTCCTGGAAGATTTAGCCAACGATGAAAAATTTAAAGGCAAGTTAATCGTCGACATCACGGAGCCTTTGTTTTTTTCACCCTTTGCACCAAGGGATGCAGAAACCCTTAAGAATATCAGTTTTTACAAAGATCGTACACCGGCTCAGCGGGCGAGCTTCGCGTTGAATAGCTTACTCGAATCAAAACTAATTTTCTTGGATAAAGATTTTCTTTCTTTAAACGCCATGTTGGACGAACTGCAAGTGCCTGATCGCAAAGGAGTCTCCACGCTTCCCATGTTTCCCATGGATTTTGCCTGGACATCGGCCGACAGGCAGGCAGGAATGACCCCTAAATTTTTAGCAGATACCACACTGCAAAATAAAGTAAAGGCCATCTGGTCATCATTTATAGAAAGAGGTAAGAGTATGCCGCCACTTCCTGATGCAGCTATCACTGCTACGTTGAATAGAGCAAAGGCATTGACGGACAAAATTAAAGCGAGGGGCGGCCGGGTATTATTTGTGAGAACACCTGCCAGCGGACCCATGGGAGTTGGAGAAAATATGGGTTTTCCAAGAGAAAAATTCTGGAACCGGTTGCTGTCTGTTACGGAATGCCCCGGTATACATTATATGGATCACCCTGCAATCGCTCATGTCGACTTTCCGG
>CAMPKG010000063.1 GCA_946887085.1 uncultured Sphingobacteriales bacterium | reverse complement strand
GCGCTTTTCGTCACCAATGCTCACTGGCAAATGGCCTATTACCTTATGATCGTCATCATACTCATGGTAATTGTACAGTTTGTCCTGGCTCTGCGCGAAAAGAGAATAAAAGAGTTTTTCATAGCCTCCGCAATAGCTGCCATTGTTGCTGTTATCGGCGTCGGTTCCAACATGCAAACCCTTCTTACCACTATGGAATACACTAAGTATACCATGCGCGGCGGTCAGAGTGAGCTTAGCACCGGTCACGATACAGGCAAGAAGAAGGGTGGTCTTGATAAAGACTACGCTTTCCAGTGGGCACTTGGGATTGGAGAGACTTTTTGCATTCTTGTACCTGATCTTTATGGTGGCGCCTCATCCGGCTTGGATGAAAATTCAAAAACTTACGAGAAAGTACTCGAAATGGGTTACCCCGACCAGGCGGCTGCCCAGGTAGCGGGTGGTGCTTCTAAATACTGGGGGCCACAGCGTTTCCTCTCCGGTCCTGTTTATTTCGGTGCTATCATTTGCTTCCTGTTTGTACTAAGTCTCTTTGTAGTAAAGAGCCCGCATAAGTGGTGGATGGTTGCCGCTTCGGTTATTTCTATAGTAATGGCCTGGGGTAAGCATTTCCCTTCGCTCAACTATTTCCTGTTCGACAACCTGCCTATGCTGAACAAGTTCCGCACGCCTACAATCATGCTCACTATCCCGCAGCTGCTATTCCCGGTTTTGGGCATATGGGCGTTGAACAATGCTATCAAAGAAAAGATCAGCAGGGAGGAGCTCTGGAAAAAAGTGCGCTTGTCTGTAATCATAACCGGCGGTCTTTGTGCTCTGCTGGCCGTGGGCGGAAGCATGTTCTTCGACTACAAGGCCCAATATGTTGTTGGCGCCAATGGCGAAACCCGCGATGATGGTTTAAGGCAGCAATTAACGCAGGCTTTCCAGGATCCGTCAAAAGTAAGCCCAATAATGGATGCTATCAGGGACGATCGCTCAGATATGGCCATGAAAAGCGGACTGGTAAGCCTGGTATTCATACTTCTGGCAGCTGCCACACTCTGGGCTTTTGCTACACGCAAGATAAAGGCTCAGCATATGATCATAGCGCTTGGTATATTGATTGCAATTGATCTCATTCCCCAGGCCAATAAATACCTCAACGAAGAAAATTATATAGACGATAGCGACTACGAAGCTCTCTTTGAACCAAGACAAGTAGACCGGGAGATTAAAGCCCGCGCTGGCAATGATCCTTATTATCGTGTGCTGGACGTAACTGGTGATGTTTACAATGATGCGATGCCGGCCTACCACCATAAAATAATTGGCGGTTACAGCCCTGCGAAACTCGAAATGTACCAGGATATGATTGATAATCACATGAACGGCAGTAAGTTCAATTCCCAGGTGCTGAACATGCTCAATACTCGTTTCGTAATAGTTCCCACGCAGGACAGAACGCCAATGGCCCAGGTTAATCCCGGCGCACTTGGCAATGCCTGGTTCGTTAATGAGATCAAATGGGTAAACACTGCTGATGAAG
Organism: uncultured Sphingobacteriales bacterium; assembly: GCA_946887085.1. Next base: position 11,166 of record CAMPKG010000063.1, on the reverse strand, counting down.
AAATGGCCAGCCTAAATGCGCCGACAATCGGTGATACTACCCAGGTGGCCGGTGCTTTCAACGCTGCAACAACGGCTGTTGTTCGTAATACGTACAAGAAAGACCTCGGCGACTTCGTGCCTGCAAAAGATAGTGCCGCCAGCATCATCCTTACTAAGTATGGCCTGAACAATCTTTCTTTCAGATCTAAGAATAGTCAGGCGGGTTTTGCCGTCTTCTCTGATATATGGTATCCTGACTGGAAAGCTTTCATAGATGACAAAGAAGTACCGATCATCCGTACTAACTATATTCTGCGCGGGTTAAAGATACCTGCAGGCGAGCATAAGATCGAATTCAGGTTTGAATCGGAAAGTTTCGCACAGGGTGGTATGATGGCAGCTATCAGCAGTATACTGCTGTTTGGCCTCTGCATCGCCGGTATATGGGCTGCCTTTAAAAGTAAGAAAGAAGAAAGCGGGGCCGACGAAGCATAACATGAGCAAAGGGCCTTCATACTTAATGCGAAAGATTTTCGGCTTAAGGCATGACCTGCCCGTGAGTTTTTACGTGATCGATTTTTGGTTTCGTCGCATACTCCGTCAGAATGCCGGGGTAACGTGGGCAGTACACCATACATCAACGGTACACAGCCCGGAAAAGATCGTTCGTGGCAAATGGGTATTTCCCGGTGATTCACAAAATGTTTATATCAATGCTAAAAACGGCATCTCCATCGGCGACTATACTAATATCGGCCCCAGTGTTGGTATAATATCGGCCAACCATGATTTTATAAACAATGAAGCTCATTCAGTAACAGGGCCGATTGTTATTGGTCGGCACTGTTGGTTTGGGATGGGATCGGTAGTGCTGCCGGGAGTTGTGTTGGGCGATTTCACTATCGTTGGTGCGGGAACAATTGTTACCAGGAATTTTGAAGAAGGTTATTGTGTGCTGGCAGGCAATCCTGCCAAAGTCATAAAACAATTAAACCGGTCTGAATGTGACGCTTTTGCGCAAAGCAAAGTCTGATATCTTATTTAGCAACTCGGTATTTATTTTTCTTACCCGGTTCTTCCCAGTATTGGCGGTTCTGCTGGTACAGGTTTATTATTCCAGGCATTTGGCACAGCACGTTTACGGTTCCTACCAGAACTTCTGGGTGCAGCTCTATGTGTTTGCTGCCATAGCCTGCGCTGGCGCTCACGTCTTTATTGTTACCTATCCGCCAGCATTTCTCATTCGTCTTGTGTTCAGGGCCGATTCAAAGTATTTCTATTATTTTTTCTCCTGGCTGTTATTGGTCTGCCTTGTGTTTGCTTTCATGCAGCTAAATAAGGGGTATAGTCTCTGGCTTCCCTTTATTTTCTTATTGATACACTCCGTTTCAGCTATTGCAGAGTCTATGCTGATCGTGTTTAAAAAACTCCGCCAGTTGGCCTTGGTAAACTTTATCTATGCCCTTGCATTTGCTTACCTCCATTATGCCTCATTGAGCAACGGCCTCGATCTCCAGGATATTTTTACGTATGTGCTGGTGCTTATGTTCATGAAATTGGTCTCCTATCTTGCTTCGGCTTATTCTTACATGCTCATACATAAAAAAGAAGCACTAAGTGAAGAGTTATATACAGCCGGCGTTGGCTCATTATGGCTGCACATGGGGCTGTATGATTTCCTGAACATTCTTTCGCGTTGGGTTGACAAGTTTGTCGTTTCTCTCTTACTTGCCGAAAGCATTTCGGGTATTTATTTCAATGGCGCAGTCGATATCCCGTTCATTCCCCTCATTGTAGGAGCAGCGGGAAGTGCAACGCTCATACAACTCGCATCAAAAGAAGATAAAAGCGAACCAGCCTACACTGTCGCCCTGGCAAACAGGACCTCGCGTCTTTTATCCGCTGTAGTATTTCCTTTATTTTTCTTTTTTGTTCTCTTCAGGCATGAATTATTTGATGTCGTATTCACTTCTAAGTTTTCGGAGGCTGTGCCAATTTTCCTCGCCTCCTGCCTTATGATTCCGCTGCGTGCTTATAGTTTTACCACCGTTCTGCAAAACAGGAACCGGGGTGCGATCATCAACACCGGTGCCGTTATCGACCTGGCTCTTGCCTTTGCGCTTATATACCCTTTATACCAGCTTCTTGGCTTGGTTGGCATAGCTCTTAGCTTTTCGTTAGCTACTTATGTGCAGGCTGGTTTCTACCTTTATCATACTTCTAAAATCTTGGGGGTACCTGTTTTGACGCTTTTTCCCTACAAGAACTGGCTGGCGAAACTTACAGTCTTTGGTTCTTTGTTCACGGCGACACATTATCTCTTCAGTTTATATCTATCCGCCAAACTCAGTTTGAGTCTGGGTTTTGTTATTGCCGCTCTCACAATTTTAATTTCTATATCACTGGAATTAAGGCGCCCTGCAAAACAATAAAATGAATCGAGCATCCCCCTGGATACAGTGAAGAAACTTTAGGCGCAAATACGTAATTTTGCCATATGCTGGCAACAATGAATTTATCCCCGCTTACACAAAAGTATTTAGAAAGAGAAGAGAAGTACGGTGCTCATAATTATCACCCGCTTCCCGTGGTATTGTCTCGCGGTGAGGGCGTTTTCGTTTACGATGTAGACGACAAGCGCTTTTACGATTTTCTTTCCGGTTACTCTGCTGTAAACCAGGGACATTGCCACTCACGTATTATTGAAGTGCTCGTTGCACAGGCTCAGAAACTAACGCTTACTTCTCGTGCCTTTCATAGCGACTTGCTGGGCGAATACGCCGAGTATATCACCAAATACTTTGGCTACGATAAGGTGCTTCCGATGAATACCGGTGTTGAAGCCGTCGAGACGGCTATAAAGCTGGCGCGTAAATGGGGCTATGAAGTAAAAGGGGTAGAAAAGAATAAAGCAAAGGTTATCGTATGTGAAGACAATTTCCACGGTCGCACCTTGAATGTAATATCATTCAGCACCGATCCGTCTTCTACTACCAATTTTGGTCCTTACATGCCCGGTTATGAGGCCATACCTTACAATGATATTTCTGCGCTGCAGGTTGCCTTGCAGGATAAAAATGTAGTCGGCTTCCTGATTGAACCTATCCAGGGTGAGGCTGGGGTAGTGGTACCTGATGAGGGTTACCTCAGTAAAGCTGCTGCGCTTTGTAAAGAGGCTAACGTACTTTTCATTGCCGACGAGATCCAGTCTGGTCTCGCCCGAACAGGTAAAATGCTGGCCTGCGACCATGAGAACGTCCATCCGGATATCCTCATTTTGGGCAAGGCTCTTTCCGGGGGAACCTTACCTATTTCTGCGGTTCTTGCCAGCGACGAGATAATGCTCACCATCAAACCCGGTGAACACGGTTCTACTTATGGCGGCAATCCATTGGCATGTAAAGTAGCAATGGAAGCACTACAGGTGTTGAAAGATGAAAAAATGACTGAGAATGCTGCTGCGCGCGGTGAAGAACTGCGTGATAAGCTGGCGCAACTTGCTCATCCTAACATTTCCTTGATCCGCGGTAAAGGCCTTTTGAACGCAATAGTCATCGATCATACCGGGAAGGAAGCTGCCTGGGATCTTTGTCTTCAGCTAAAAGAAAACGGTCTGCTCGCCAAGCCGACTCACGGCGATAAGATCCGCTTTGCACCGCCACTCATTATCACAGCTGAGCAAATAGACGAGTGCGTAGGCATCATCTCAAAAAGCTTGCAGCATCTGCAATAAAGAAAAATGCCAAAAATAAAGGGCTGCATTGCAGCCCTTTATTTTTTGTCCTTTAATTCAGCAAGGCTCCCATCAGGGTAATTTATCTTCTCCAGGTATAAGCCATGTCCGGCCACATCAAAATATGCCTTCGTGCAGTCCTTCACCTCAATGATCTTCCTGAAGCCCTCAATACTTTCACTGCCACGTGCCACCCTCAATTGCGTTCCTACCAATCCTCTCACCATACCTCGTAGAAAACGGTTGGCCTCTACCACGTAATGTAATTCTCCCTCATGTTCTTCCCAGTGCGAATCCATGATCTCGCAATTGAAAGTAAAGGTCTGCGTGTTGCGTTTTGAAAAACTCTCGAAGTTCGTATACTCCTTTATAATGGCTGCCGTTTGCTGAAGCACCTCAGCATTTAAAGCATACGGATACATCAGCGCTCTGTCTATCAGGAATGGATTTTTCTTATTGTAGATACGATAGCGGTACTGGCGGCTGATGGCAGCAAAGCGCGCATTCATCTCAGCGTCATTTGGCTGATAAAGTGCTTTAGCTGAAATTTTAGGGTGCAGCACGGCATTCAGCTTATAAAGAAAATGCGGATGCAATGTCTGCCCCGTATCAAAATGGTAAAAGTTGCACAGGGCATGTACTCCTTCATCCGTCCTGCTGGCGCCGAAGCTGATGATATCTTCCCGGACTATCGTTGATAACGCCTTATTTACTTCCAGCTGCACAGTCGCTATATCACCCTGCAGCTGGGAACCATGAAAGGCCGTACCATCATATGCCACTTCTAAAAAATATCTCGCCATATCAGTCCGTGGCCGCAAAGATACAATTATGAAGAATTTTAATAGCCCGGTTAATCCTTTAATCTCCTAAAATCCCGGTTCCGTTTTTTTTCCAGCCATCTGCCCACGCCATAGAATGATGCTGCCAATATCACAAAGAATATCCCCTTATTCATGTTATCCCAGAAGAACTCAAAGTACCGGGTATACAAATTGGCCAACAGAAAGAATATGCCCATGTCCCTGGCCGCATCGTCTTTATACTTAATGCCCAGCCAGAACGATGCCGCTGCAGCCAAGCCGAAAATTAGCCCATATACAAGCACTTGCGACTGCCTCACTTTTGCCCATTCTGAAAGATCGTTATAGTTACCGAAGATAGATACACCCCATAATCCGGTAAAAAGAATAAGCATAGCCATCACGAAACTGATACGCTCTGTCTCCGGCCATATATTTCTTTGCTTCTGTAATACGGCCAGCCCCAGCAGGATCAGGCCAAACAATGAGAATCGAATAGGGTAGTTCATTCCCAGGAACTCATCGTTGACACTATACAGGTTAGTGATCGCACCGTAAAAACCCATTAGCGCAAGAATACCTGAAACCCAGAGAAATCGCGACCGGAATCCGGTACTTAAAGAGAATAACAACGCAGACGCTGCAAACAAAAATCCTGAGTACTTTCCACCAAATCCTGTTTCCTTACATATATAGGTGAGCGATATCAGGCTGGCCAGCGCACCCACTACAAGGTAGATCTCGTATGCTGTTTTGCTAAGACTTGCTCGTTTCTTCCTCACATACCAAAACCACAATACAGATACTGCTGCCGCCAATACCGCTATCACAATATTGCTCAGGGAAAAATAGATCCTGAGACGTTCCAGGACTTTATCGTCTATAAATATGGCTCCGAAAGCGAGTAGAATGCACGAAAGGGCTACCAGGAAAAAGTACTGGGCTATTTGCTGGTTGTCGGTTCTTTTAAGTTCTACGCCTTTCCGCAGTTCCTGTGCTTTCTCTTTCGTAATACTCCCTTGTTCCTGCCATTCTGCAAGAACCTTCTTCACCGTCTTCCATTCATTCTTGTCCAGTTCCATATCTGTAATCTACTAAAATAGCTGCATGAAAAAAAGGCCCTGGAAAGGGCCCTTCACATATAGAGGATAAGAGAGAGCGTGTTTGTGTTCGTCCCGCTGATAGATATCCGCGATGACAACACAAAGATGCAGCCTAACGCTTCACCAACAAAGTTTTATGAGCGCCTTAACTCCGTCTTTGTAAGCACTTAACGAGCGCTTTGCAAATTCTCCTCCGTCTGCTCTCTCGCTTCCACGCCGTCGCTCGCTCTGAAAAGAATAATCTTCATCTCACATCTCCACATTAAGAATGCGGCCACATTCATTTTCACATCTCCACATTTTCACATTTTCACAAAAAAAAGCCTCCCGCTGGAAAGCCGGAGGCGTAATAAATGGATGGGTGTTTTATGAAACTCTCGTTTGCGCTGAATAAAGCAATCAACTAGTCAACTAATCAGCTAAGACACTTACCTGTTCGTGTTTACATTTACATTCAGGTTGCCCTTGCTGCCTTTTATATTCACCTGGTCAGCGTCACCCAGGTATTGATCATATTTTTCCAGTACTGAAGCAGATTGTTTCTTTCCATTGATAAAAAGTTCTCCGTCTTCCTTCTTCACACTAAAGCTCTTATCCCTGTCCAGTAGTCCGTCGCTTTCCATCCTGTCCAGCATTTCATCATAGTCGCCACTGTTATATGAATACGAATAGGATTTCGATCTGCTGTTGCGGTGCATCTTTTTTCTATCTCTTTCCATGTCCTGCCTGGCTTCCTCCATTTCTGCTCTTGCCTGTTCCATTTCCTTTCTGGCATCTATTACTCGCACCCTTGCTGTGCCATGTGCATTGCGGGCGTTCTCCAGTTCTATGTCTATTTTCCTTTTCAGATCAGGGTCGTTCATCGCTTTATCTATTTTCACCTGTATGTCATTCCAGTCCACGCATTCTAATTCCTTTCCAGCCTTTCTCATCTCCTTACTTATTTCGTTCCAGTCTACACCATTTACAGCTACAGCCACCTCGTTGCCCATTTTATCCCAATCTACACCCGCGATGGCCACATGCACATCCTTTCCTATTTTATCCCAATCAACATCACCTATCGCTACCTGCACGTTTTTACTTATACCGTTCCAGTCTACGTCTGCCATGGCTTCTTTCACCATTTTGTCCACGTGCTCGGCATTCCCTACATCATTAGGATGCACACCGTCACTGTCTTCGTCCTTGGTTTCTATCACCACGCTGCGTGTTATCACTGTTCCTTTCTTGTTCGTTTTGTTGCTGCTGGTAACTGTAGTCTTGTTACCTTTTTTGTCCTTGGTTGTCACTTTTTTGGTCTGCGCCAGTGTCGGACTGAACCAGGCTACTGATACAAGTAGCGCAATGATCAGCAGGGCGGCTATACCTACTTGTGTGTAGTTCACCGGTTTTCTTTTCATTTCCATGATTCTTTTTATTCGGTTTAGTAATTGATGTTTGTTTTCTCCACGGGCTGCCACAGCCAGTGTATTATTAAGCCGGTACGATTCCAGTGTAGCCAGCGCCTTCGCATAGGGTAGTGGTAGGTTCAGGTGTCCAAGCACCACGTCATCACAGCAATGCTCTCTTTCCTTACGAATGATTTTTGATATTAGCCACACAAACGGATTGAAGAACAAAATGGTTTCAACTATCGTCTGTAGTATATTCAGTAAGTAATCATGTCTTTTTATATGGGCCAGTTCGTGCAGCAGTATGGCTTCCACCTGGTCGCTGCTCAGGCTGCTCATGGTGGCTATAGGCATCAGTATTATAGGTTTCATTGCTCCTATGGTCATCGGTACATTTATTCTATCGGAGAGGTATAGCTTTACTTTTCTCGATATATCCAGGTTATTTTGCCATTGCTGCATCCATTCATTCCAGTACGCATCTGCCTGTACAAGTCCTTTCATCCCTAACCCCCTTATCTGGAGAAGGTTCACTGCGAGTCTTACCAACAGAAACAAGATGCCCGCTACATACAAACTTACCAGCAGCGGAAAATGCGGTTCTATTCCCTTCACTATATTATTAAACACGGCTGTATTGTAAGTACTCGAGGGCAGGGTGGTAAGCGAGTACGTTTTGGTTGCCGCGGGGTCTGCACCGCTTTGCGTCACATGGATTGTAACGGCTTGCAATCTCTGCCACTGTGCATATACAGTATTGGCAAACCAAACAAAGCTACCTGCCAACGCCGCCACCGAAAGGTGATATTTCAGCCTGGCCGTCACATTTCCCGAAACCTTTAGTACTATACGCAGGCAGCAATAGATCAGCAGCACCTGCCAGAGAGAATGAAGCAGCGCCCATCCCAGGCTTTGTACCAGCATTGTAGCTTGTGTGTTCATGATAGTTTTTATTTAGATGTACTTGATATTAAAACTTATCAACCTACTTCCCCTTCTTATCCGCCTGCTCCAGGTATTGCCTTATCTGCTCCAGTTCATCCTTGCTCGCCTTGTGCTTACCCAGCGCCTGCATCACCATATCCATAGCTGAACCGTTAAAAACGGTGTCTATCATCTTCTTCAGCATTTGCCCCTGGGTGTCTTCCTGGCTTATGTTGGCCCTGTATATATGGGTCTTGCTGCTGGCATCACGTTTCACCAGTTTCTTATCGTGCATTATTTGCAGCAGTTTTAATGTCGTGGTATAGCCTGACTCCTTTGTTTGCTCCAGCACCTCGTGTATCTCCCTCACGGTCGAGGCTCCTTTCTCCCATAGTATATTCAGTATTTCCAGTTCACTTTCCGTTGGTTTTGGCTGAGTCATATCATTTAGTCGTTTTAGCACACAAAAAAGTTACATTTTATCTACGAATGTCTTCGTAAACAAACCTACGAATCTTTTCGTAAAAGAAAAATACGCGACATATTTTTTTATTTTTCTTAACAGATGAGAACGGACCACTTTTAATCAACTTCCATCCACCCGGGAGCGCATTTTTTTAGTCAGCTACCTAACTCTGCAGCGCTATAGCACAGCTCGCCGCTCATTGGCTTGGCATTATTTTCTTGCAATGTCAACAGTAAGCTTTTTATTTTTTCTCCATTTTCTTAAAACAAATTTTTTTATGACAGAGAGCAACCGCAACTGGCGTGGTTACAATAACGCCAATTCCAACAGGGACCAGTTCGAAGATCAAAACGACTTCGGCTTCGAACAAGAAAACAACTATGGACAAAGCCGTGAACGTCAACGCAATTACGGTCAGCAAATGCAGGGTGGCAGCTACGGCAGCCAAAACATGCAACGCTACAATACCGGCTCGGGCTACCAGGACCAGGACGACTACAACGATCGTCGTGCTTCCTACGGACGTTCATCTGGCCGCTACGACAGACCTCAGAATTTTGGGGAGTACAATGCACAGTCTGGTTACAATGAGGAAGGAAATGACAGCCGCGGGTACAACCAGCAGGGTGGTTACTATGATCAAAATGTAAATTTTAATCGCAGCGGTTACCGCGACTATCGGCAAGGTTCATCTTATCGCGATCAGGGTGGCAACCAGGGTTATGGCCGGTCTCAGAACATGAATAGCGAACGAGGCAACTACAACACAGGAGGTTCGCGCAGGGAGCAGGACAGTTCATACCAGCGCAGCGGAAACTACGGGCAGCAGCAGTATGGCAACCAGGGTTCACCTATGAGCAGCGGCTATGGTTCACAACAGGGTGGTTCTATGTGGGGCTACGGCCGCGAGGGTTCCGATATGCAAAACAGTATCGGTCAGTATCGTGGTAAAGGCCCTAAAGGCTATACCCGTTCCGATGACAGGATAAAAGAAGACATAAGCGACAGGCTATCAGACGATCCTCATCTTGACGCAAGCAGTATAGAAATAACAGTAAAAGAGCGCGAAGTAGTGCTTTCAGGTACCGTCAACGATCGCTGGGCTAAGCGCCACGCCGAAGATCTCATCGAATCTATTTCCGGTGTTCAGAATGTAGAGAACCGTATTCGTGTAAAACAGCAGGATGAAAACGATGAATCTGAAGACAGCGATACATCGTCAAGGTCTGCACGTAGCAGTTCCATCACTAATGGCTCAACTGCCAATGCCAATAGCTCAGCAGACCGCAAAACAGTAAAGAACGCTTAATCGCAATTGCCATTTTTTAAAAACTAAAAAACAATTTATCTATGCAAAACTATGATCGCGGACAGCAGGGCTCCCGCCGCTCTTACGACGAAGATTATTACGAAGACAATGATCGCAATTACGGCAGCCGATCTTATCAGAATGTAGGTGGCAGCTACGATCCTGAACAGCAAAACACCGGTAGTCGTAATCGTGACTACTACAGAGAACGTGGTTCGCAAAACTTTGGTTCTGAAGGCGACAGGTATGGTCGCAGTTCCCAGGGAAGCTATGGTGGTGACGACCAGGGCGGTCAATACGGTCGCGGCTCACAGGGCATGGGTCATATGCGCGGCGCATCCATGAGCAGCCAGCAAAGCTACGGACAACAGAACCGCGGCAGCTATCAGCAAGACAATTATAGTCAGTATGGCGGTAACCAGGGCGCATCCTATGGTAACCGTGGTGCCAATAGTGGAAATCAAAACCAGGGCGGATCTTCTTATGGCAACAGCAGCGACTGGCAGGGCCGTCGCGGTCAGGGTGCTGAAAGCTGGGGCGCTACCGGTAATTCTCCCTATGGCAACCAGGATCAGTATCGCGAAAGGGATTGGGATCGTGGCAGCCGCAGGGGCATGGGCAGCCAGGGCAACTGGGGCCAGGATATCTACAACAACCGTAACGACAATATGGGCTACAGCCAAAGCAATTATGGCAACTACGGCAATCCTTACAACAGCGACATGGGTAGCAACTATGGCATCGGCCAGGGCAACGACGACTGGGGTGGCCAGCAGGGCTATGGCAATCAGCAACAAAATTCCGGCAGGCGCAGGGGCGTATCAAACGACTATCAGCAGCAAGGCTGGGGCGGTAACCAGGACTACCGCGAAAGAGGCAGCAGGCAGCGCGATGAAGATTACGGTTGGTAAAACCATTCTGAGCACATCCTGTTTTCTGAAAGGGGCGTGTAATACGCCCTTTTCAGATTCTCATTAATTAATTTCCAAACACAATATATCTGGTTTAAGGGGCGCTTCGTTGCCCCTTAATTTTTACCGGGCATGGCGTATCACGTATCCTTCTGCTTCCGGTCTTACCGAACGGATACATCTTCCATCATACTCCCTTTGAAATTCATAGGGTTCAGAGCCGCCTGGGATGTCGGCATAGGCCCTCGTATCTGTTACTTGCAGCACTACCATAGTGTAGATCACCTCGTTGTCACTCACACGGTCTATCTTATCTCCGGGTTCCAGCTTTTTCATACTGCTAATTTCCGCCATAGCAGGGTAGCGACGAAAAAATGTGGATATGTGCCTGAGTATTTTATTTGCCTTAATTCAAGGCCTCAACATAAAACTTACTGATCACAGCCAGGTCTTCCTGTTGTAATGGTTTATTGAGAAATTGTTTAACAACCGGGCTTTCGTGTGCGCGCTTGTGGTCATCCGGGTTCAGAGATGTTGATAGC
>CAMPKG010000062.1 GCA_946887085.1 uncultured Sphingobacteriales bacterium | reverse complement strand
GTTACGTATATAGCGCCATATAGGCCCGGCAGGTGCTGTGGATGCATTGGCGGTGTCGGTTACCATCAGGTAGCGCAGTCGTATCAGGCTGTCCATACCGATGTAGGTACATACTGCCGGCCATGAAGCGCCAAACTGTGCACAAAGGTTAGCATCGCCGTTCTTCCTGCCCCATGTCATATAGAATATGGTATTCGCACAGGGGTTATAATAATCTATCATCGTATCCAGCAGGTACGCGTATACTCTCATTTGCGTGATGTGAGGAATCTGTGGTTTAGCAGGCACCTGGCTCTGTTCCTGCAGCACCACATAATCCCATCCTCCTTGTTTTATCTTGTTTTTTGATGCCATGGAGGTATAATGGTCGGGTAGTGTGTACCCGCCGGGTGCCTCCATTTCAAATATCAACGTGTCGCCGAGCGAGGCGGCAAGGTCGGCAGCTATCTGTGGCATATTGTTGACATGCGTATAGCTGTTGCCCAAAAACAGCACTTTGGCCTTCTTACCCTGTGCAAATGAGTTGACTGCCGTTAAAAGCAGCAGAACGAAAGATAAGTGTTTGAAATTGCTAAACATGGAGTATCCGAATACAGCAATCAAGACGTGTATTCTATTGCAAAGGTTAGCATCCTGCCGCAAATAATGACAAAAGAAAGCAAAAGCACGGTTTCAGAACAAAACAGTGCTTTTGCACATCAACGACAGTTACCAAAACAGCAGGTAGCTGCGGCAGGTGGTGCCGATACCTCGCAGCGAGCCCCTGAACAATTTAAAAACCCATTTCATCTGCACTCGGGCCATAGCTGCCGGGTATTGGAATGTTCAACAATCGGAGGTAAACGCCAAGCTGCGCCCTGTGATGTACGATTTGGTTGTAGGTCATGCGGATCACTTCCGCTTTTGACGAGGTGACATAGATATCATCGCCATTGCGCAGGGTCCAGTTATGGGCCAGTGCTTCGTCCTCGGTTTTTTCGAGCAGGTCCTTGCCGTCTTTCCATGTGCGCTCGAAATAATCCATCAATTCTCCATCGTTATTGATGGCGACGGGCTTGTAAGGGTTTGCAGCAAAATCGAGCTCGCTGGTGTTAATAGCCATATTGATCCAGCCCGGCAGTTCGGCGATATGGGTAGCCAGGCTGCTTACGGTCATACTTTTAGGGTGCGGTTTCCAATCGTATTTGTCAGTGGGTACGATAGACAGCATTTTGCGGGTTGTTTCAGCTTCCTGGCTGAATTCTTTCAGAAATGTTTGAACGGTTGACATAGTTGTTTTTGTTTATGAAGCAAAAAAACAACCGCCCACTGTCAACCCTATGGCAGTCCGAAAAACGGGTAATAAAAATATTTTTTAGTAGTTGACCGGTAGCTGGGTCATGTACTCGTCCAGCGAGATGTGATTGGTCTTGCTGAAAGGAATTTCGGTCCCCCGGATATGCAGTATGCGCTGTACTTTAAAGTCACGGTAATCGGCACGCAGGTGGCACCAGCCGATGAGATGCCAGCCAAAGGCATAGTAAACAAGGCCTATCGGTTCGATATTGCGTTCGCTTATTTCCTGGTTATTGTTCTTATAGCTGAGCGTGATGACGTGCTGCGAAATGATGGCTTGTTGCAATACAGAGAGGTATTCGAAATCGGGCCTTATTTTTTCATGCACCTGGAATTTGATGTTGTTGTCGAGGAATTCGAGCTTATCTTTTTCCTTGCCGCGAAGCACGGCTTTTATTTTGCAAAGCGCAGAAGAATAATGTTTCTGGATAGAGATGTCGGCAAAGCCGGAGACCATGCGCTCCATTAATAATAGGGCATTCGCTTCATCGGAACTGAATGCGACAGGAGGCAAAAAATAACCGTTTACTATAAAATAGCCGCGCTTCTGTTCAAAGCTCATTGGTACGCCTTGTTCGCATAAGGCCTTGATGTCGCGATAGACCGTGCGCACGCTGATGTTGAATTTCTCAGCGATGTTCTCGGCGGGAACATATTTTTTCGATTGCAGCAGTGTTAGGATACCAAAGAGCCTGTCTATGCGGTTCATAATAAGGTGATGACAGACAAAAATAAAAAAGGAACACAGAATGTGTTCCTTTCTTCGTAGCGAGGACAGGGATCGAACCTGTGACCTTCGGGTTATGAGCCCGACGAGCTACCTCTGCTCTACCTCGCGATGCGGGTGCAAAGATAGGACGCGTAAACGGAATAAACAAGCTTATCTGTTTTTATTTCGTTAAAGAACTGTGCGAGTGCTATTTTTACATCTGATATGAGTGGTAAATTTCAATCTGGTTTTGTTAATATATTCGGAGCGCCTAATGCGGGGAAATCCACGCTGCTTAATGCTTTGCTGGGGGAGAACCTGGTTATTACCTCGCACAAAGTGCAGACAACGCGCCACCGCATATTAGGAATTCTTACAGAGGATAATTACCAGATCGTTTTCTCAGACACACCGGGTATCATTGAACCGAAGTACAAATTGCACCAGAAAATGATGCAGCAGGTAAAGAGCGCTTTGGAAGATGGAGATCTGGCGATACTGATGCACGACATTACAGAACCTGCCGAGAATTTTGAAGAAGTATTGAAGATATTGAAATTGAAAGTGCCCGCGGTATTGCTACTTAATAAAACAGATCTTGTAAAAGATAAAAAGCAGGTTGCAGAGCAGGTGAAACTGTTCAACGAGCGTTTCCCCGGATGGAAAGTGTTGCCGGTTTCAGCAAAAAGTAAAAACAATCTCGATAAGGTTATCCCGTTTATCCTCCAGCATCTGCCCGAAGGTGAGCCTTATTATCCTGACGATAATATGTCGGACAGGCCGGTGAGGTTCTTCGTGAGCGAACTCATCAGGCAGCAGATATTCAATATGTATCACGAGGAGATACCTTATCATACTGCCGTCATCGTACAGTCGTTTGAAGAAAAGCCAACGCTTCATGTCATCAAAGCTGAGATCATCGTGAGCCGTGAGACACAGAAGGTAATATTGATAGGAAAAGGAGGTAGTCTCATCAAACAGCTTGGTATCAAGTCACGCGAGGCAATTGAGGAATTCCTGCAAAAGAAAGTGCACCTCGAGCTGTTCATCAAAGTGCGGCCCAAGTGGCGCGATAACGACACTTATCTCAGGGAGTATGGTTACAATTCCTGAGTTCACACCAAGAATTCAATCGCTTTCAGCTGAATGGTATATCCCTCACGTTGCCAAGGTCGACATGCTGCGGCTGGATGAATTGCATCCCGAGGTTTCCGGCAATAAATGGTATAAGCTCAAGTATAATCTTCAACACGCCATCGAAGCCGGGTGTAATACTGTTCTTACATTCGGTGGCGGCTATTCCAATCACCTTGCCGCCACGGCCGCTGCTGCTAAATTGCTGGGTATAAAATCTGTTGGTATTGTACGCGGTGTTTATGATCCTTTGACACCCACGCTTGAAGAGTGCAGGAAGAATGGAATGGAACTGATTTTTGCATCGCGCGAAGAATATGATAAAAAGGATGAAGACGATTATCTGCGTGAGTTGAAGAGTAAATACAATGCATTCATCATACCCGAAGGCGGAGCAAATGAATGGGGCAGGAAAGGAGTGGAAGAGATAGCGTCGCTAATACTTCCCGTTTATACTCATATCTGTGTTTCCGTAGGCACGGGTACAACGTTCATAGGCGTACGCAATGCTTTGCCGGCAGATCAGGCAGTTTTGGGTTATGTGCCAATGAAGAAAGGCGCTTATTTGAAAAATGAGATCGAACCACATTTGTCTAATAATGCAAACCGGCAACTATTCGATGAATGGCATTTCGGCGGTTTTGGTAAGGTGAATGACAAACTTATCGACTTCATGAATGAGTTTTATGCGATCAATGGCATTCCATTAGATATTATTTATACGGGCAAGATGATGTGCGGTATTCAACAGCAATTGCAGGCAGGTGTATTCCCAGGCGATGCGAAATTGCTCTGCATACATACAGGCGGGATCCAGGGCAATGCTTCTATAGCCGGCAGGCTGGCGTATTGAGCTCTGCCGATAAATATTATCTTGCAACATTAATCCGCACGCATGGCTGAAATGAGCGCTAAAAAAGGCAACCGCCTTACTCTATATATCATCATTGCATTATTTGCAGGTATCGGCCTGGGCTTCTGGCTGAATAGCAGCTATGTGAAGGAGGAGAACCACACTATCGCTGCCAGCGAAGCTGTTATCAAATCAGCGCAAACCGATCTGAAAGCGCTCACCGACACAAATACTATCGCCTACACCGAGCTCACGGCAAAAAAGAAAGAAGCATCGGCAGCAAAAAACACCGCAATGGAAGCCCGCGATAAAAAGCTGGAACCATTTTCACTACTGGCAGATATTTTCATCAGGCTGATAAAAATGATAGTGGCACCGCTGGTATTCACTACGTTGGTAGTTGGTGTCGCGAAACTTGGAGATATACAATCGGTGGGCCGTATAGGCGGTAAGACTCTGCTCTGGTTTTTCGGTGCGTCGTTTATCAGTTTATTGCTGGGCCTTATGCTGGTAAATATTTTCCAGCCCGGCATTGCTATGAACTTACCGTTGCCTGATGCTGCGGCTGATACCGGCATTAAGAAAACAGCAATGACGTTAAGGGAATTTCTATACCATGTGTTCCCTTCGAGTGCGATAGACGCCATGGCTAAGAACGAGATATTACAGATAGTTGTGTTCTCGCTGTTTTTCGGTGTGGCGACCGCCGCCATAGGCGAAAAAGGAGAGGTCGTGATAAATGCATTCGATGCCATTGCCCACGTGATATTAAAGGTTACCGGCTACGTGATGAATTTCGCGCCGCTGGCTGTTTTTGGTGCAATGACCGCTATCATCGCCAAGCAAGGTTTAGGCATCCTTACCACTTATTCCATTTTTATTGGTGAGTTTTATTTCGGGCTGCTGATACTATGGATGGTGCTGCTGCTTGCAGGTTCGGCATTCATCAGGGGTCGGATATTTACACTAATGTCGCGTATCAAGGAACCCATCATGCTGGCCTTCAGTACCAGCAGCAGCGAAGCAGCTTTTCCTAAAACCATGTTAGAACTGGAACGCTTTGGATGCAAAGACAAGATCGTCAGCTTTGTGTTGCCGCTTGGATACTCCTTCAACCTCGATGGTTCCATGATGTACATGACCTTTGCTTCCATGTTCATCGCACAGTCATATGGCATTCATCTCGATTTCGGTACACAGATGAGCATGCTGATGGTACTGATGCTGACGAGCAAAGGCATTGCCGGTGTGCCACGCGCATCGCTGGTAGTCATTGCCGGTACGTTAGCCACTTTCAATATACCCGAGGCCGGCCTTGCACTTTTACTGGGCATCGATCCCCTTTTGGATATGGGCCGCAGCGCTACTAACGTGGTGGGTAACAGCGTCGCTACAGTGGTCGTCAGCAAGATGGAAAAGTCGCTGGAACATTCCTGATATAGCGAAAATGTAAATTGCTGAGCTTTAAAGAGTTCTTTGGCTATAATTCTTTATTTTAGCGCTTTCTGAAAATTTTATGCAAGATTTAATTGAGCTTCTGAAAGAACTGATGAACGCCGAAAAACTGGCGGCGCTTGTCACTTTGTATGGCGGATTGTACCTCGTAGCTTTTATCATTTTTGCGGAAACCGGGCTGTTTGTTGGTTTCTTCCTTCCCGGTGACTCGCTTTTGTTCGTTACAGGCCTGATGATCGCTAACTCACATAATCCGTTCGATAGTGGCGCAATGAATCTCTTGTACTGGATATCGATCATCACTTTTGCGGGTATCGTCGGTAACTCTGTAGGTTATTGGTTTGGACGCAAGACTGGTCCACTTCTTTTTGAGAAGCGGGATACACTGCTCTTCAAACGCAAGCACGTAATGCAGGCCAAAGAGTTTTATGAGAGAAGAGGTGGTGGTGCCATCATTCTTGCGCGCTTTCTGCCTATCGTGCGCACATTCGCGCCTATCGTGGCGGGTGTTGTGCAGATGGACCGCAAGAAATTCTTTTTCTATAACGTAGTTGGTTGCATTGCATGGGTAGGTAGCATGGTACTTGCTGGCTATTTTCTTGGCGAGAACCAGTGGGTGAAACATAATTTCGAAAAGATAGTCATAGGCATTGTTCTGGTTACTACCGGGACTGTGATCATCAAAATGTTTTTTGGCAAAAAGAAATCGCCAATACAGGAAGTGTCTGAGGATGTTGTGGAGGAAGTATTCACATCATCCGACAAAAAATAAATGGAGCATAACAAGCAGGTATCACTTTTCAGTATCCCGGTGTTGGTAGCAGCGCTGGGATATTTTGTTGATATCTATGACCTTCTTCTTTTCGGTATCGTTCGCATAGACAGCTTGAAAAGCCTTGGGTTGGATGCTGCTATGATAGCCGACCAGGGGTTGGATATCATCAATCACCAGATGATAGGCCTGCTTATAGGCGGTATCCTCTGGGGCATGATGGGCGATAAAAAGGGGAGGCTGAGTGTATTATTTGGTTCCATCGTTCTTTATTCGCTGGCAAACATAGCTAATGGTTTCGTGCAGACCGTAGAGCAATACAGCATTTGCCGCTTTATAGCGGGTATCGGTTTGGCTGGTGAATTAGGGGCAGGCATCACGCTCGTAAGTGAACTAATACCCAAAGAAAAACGTGGCGTGGCCACATCAATAGTTGCAGGCGTAGGGTTGACCGGCGCAGTGGTTGCCTATTTTATTTCAAAAGCATTTGATTGGCGCACCTGTTATTATATTGGTGGCGGGCTTGGGTTATTGTTGTTATTGCTCCGCATTTCAGTTTACGAATCGGGCATGTTCCGCGATCTCGAGAAGCAGGAAGTGTCGAAGGGGAATTTCCTGATGTTTTTCACTAATGGCAAACGTTTCAAAAAATACATGCTCTGCATTCTTATTGGTTTGCCAACATGGTATGTTATCGGTATTCTTGTAACGTTTTCAAATGAATTTGGTAAACACTTCAATATACCTGGCGAAATAGATCCTGCACTCGGCATCATGTATGCATATGCGGCAATTTCGGTAGGCGATGTATTGATCGGGCTGTTAAGCCAGGTGTTGAAGAGCCGCAAGAAGGCGCTGTACATATTTTATGGGATCACCATAATTGGTATTGTTTTGTTTTTCCGACAATACAACGGGTCTACTGCTGATATGTACCTTATCTGCGCATTGCTTGGTTTTGGCACAGGCTTTTGGGCGATTTTCGTCACTATGGCTGCTGAGAATTTTGGCACCAATCTGCGTGCTACGGCTGCTACTACCGTTCCGAACATGGTGCGGGGCGCATTACCTTTAATTACTGTTTTATTCAAGGAGCTACAGCCGGGATTCGGTTACGTAAACGCGGCTGCGATTACGGGCGCTATCGTGATGGTAATAAGTATAATTGCCGCCGTGCTGAGTGAAGAAACTTTCGGTAGAGATCTGAATTTCCTGGAACGCTAAGCTTTCAACCGAGAGTAACAAAGGCAGGTTTTACACCTGCCTTTTATCATTTAAGCCATTTCAGCTTTGTAAACTTTTATTTCGTTGTAAAGGGTGTCCCGCTCAACCGGTGTTTTTCCAACTGCTGTAATCAGGTCGCAGAGCTCGTCGGTGCTTAAAGAGGGATTCTGTTCTTCTGAGCCGGCCATCGAGTAGATCGTTGTATCGTCTATAGTACCGTCAAGGTCGTTTACACCGAATGATAACGTGAGCTGCGCAGATTGCCTGCCCAGCATCGGCCAGTAGGCTTTCAGATTGCGGAAATTGTCCATAAAGATGCGGGCGATAGCATACAGTCTCAGGTCTTCAATGATAGACACTTCGGAAACGTGGGACATGTCGTTATCCTTATTGCGGAACTTAAGCGGGATGAAGCAGTTAAAACCGCCTGTTTTATCCTGTAGTTCCCTCAGGCGGCTCATGTGATCCACCCTGTGCTCATAGTTCTCAATATGGCCGTAGAGCATGGTAGCATTACTGTGCATGCCCAGCTTATGTGCTGTCTCGTGTATATACAGCCAACCGTCGCCGTCCACTTTATCTTCACATATTTTCCTGCGGATGTCCGGGTGGAAGATCTCTGCGCCACCGCCGGGCAATGATTGCAGGCCGGCTTCTTTCAATCGCATCATTCCTTCTTCTACAGAAAGCTTTGCTTTGCGGAACATATAATCCAGCTCCACGGCAGTAAACCCCTTCAGATGCAGATCGGGGCGGTGCGCTTTTATCTTGCTCAGCAGTTCGCAGAAGAACTCCAGGTTCATCTTGGGATGTACGCCACCTACAATATGCACTTCCGTTACCGGTTGCCCATCGTATTTGCGCACCATATCCATCATTTGCTCCAGGGTCAGCTCCCAGCCTTCGTCGCGGTTCTTATATAGCCTTGAATAAGAGCAGAAATTGCAGGTGAACACGCAAACATTAGTTGGCTCTATATGGAAATTTCGATTGAAATAGACCTTGTTTCCGTGCAGCCTTTGCGCGATATGTGTTGCCAATGAGCCCAGAAAACCAAGCTCGCCCTTTTCAAAAAGCAAAACGCCCTCCTCGTCGGTCAGGCGTTGCTCGTTCTTTACTTTTTCTGCGATGTTTCGCAGGCTTTTATCTAATGTTGTTTGTTGTAAGATCTTTTCTACACTAAACTCCGGGATCATCATTGTATTATTACTTTTCTCGTAACCGTGCCTTCTTCAAAACGGCAATGAACAGTGTACAGTCCTTTCGCCATAGCGCTAAGATCAACGTCATAAATCTCAGAGCCTGCTGCAGTAACTTGTTTTACCAGCTGGCCCATCGTGTTATACACATCAATGCCCCTGAAGGTCTCAATATTTGTCAAAGCTACGTTGAAAATGCCGGTTGATGGATTAGGAGAAACACTGATATTAGATGTGGCTTCGATATCATTAATGTTCGTGGGGTATTCAAACAGCAGAGGGTTTTGGGTAAGGCCAAATGATTTACCGCCCGGAGCCAGTTGAGCCTGCATACGGGTTGCCTGGCCTTTTGTGAACATCACCGTACAGTTATCACCCGTATAGTCCATGAAGTTCATATACATCTCACCGCCGGCAGTGCTTTTGCAGTTAGCCTTTATCTGCGGGTAAACGCAACTCTGGTTGGCGCCGCTTTGTATTGGTGTATCAGATACGTCGTCATCGTCATTACAGTCGCCCGTGCCCACCTGGGTAAAACCCCAGATATGCCAGAGATTAAAAAAATGGCCCAGCTCATGTACTAATGTACGGCCCAAAGTGGCCCCCGGAATAAAAAAATCATTCAGGCTTTTTTTCGTTCCAACCGCACCGTAAGACAAAACAACACCGGTTTCGTCAGGTACATTAAGCATAGCAGCATAGTTGGGGCTATAGCCATAGCCCAGCACGTTACTGCTGTTGCCGCTGCCATCGATCAAATTAGTTATCCAGATATTCAGGTACTTCTGGTTATCCCAGGGATCAAGACCGCCTGCTGCAGACTTTTTTACACTGCCGTCCATCGGTTCAAAACCTTTAAATCCAACCGGGGCTATCTTTATTTCCACGCCGCTGGTCGTCTTGTTGGTGGGGGTACGGTGTGCCAGGTGAAACGAGATCTTAGGATTTCCGTACAAAGACTTGAACTGGTGGTGCATTTTCGTACTATCTGCGTTGCGGGCGTTGAAGTCGGTATTCAGTACCAGCATCTGCCGGCTGACGCGGTCGTGAACTCCGGCCACGCCTCCAAGCTGGTTTATTTGTAGCTGGCTTAGAACAACATGAAATACAACGGGTACCGCATAAGTTGAGAAAGTGGTTTTCTGCGCCGTATTTGCCAGTTGCTGTTCATATTGCGCTACCTGCTGGTTGATCTCCTCGGTAAATTGCTCATAGACAGATTGGAAAGAAGGATCGGCAGTGAGTTTGTTATGAAGGATATCATCGAATGCACATTTTCCGGTCTGTGCGTTGGTGTTGAGATATGCAATACTCAAGAAGCCGCAGATGGCAGCAGCAAACATTTTTTTCATTAAAAAAAGTTGAATTTCCTGGAAACCAATCCGGCAATTTAGGTAATTATTTGGATTTCCGGTTGTTAATTTCGTCCCGGATGTTGATGGCGCGGACATAGTCTTCCTGCTCCAAAACCTGTTGTAACAGCTTATTCAGTTCTTCCAGGTTCATACTCTTCAGGTCTTTGTCACCTTCAGCACTGCTGGCGGCCACTGCCGATGACAATTCTTTGGCTTCCCCGGCGCCTCCGGGCTCATCGGTCTGGTCAAGATACAGGCCGGCGGCTTCCAATATATTCTCGTAGGTATAAATACGGCAACTGGCCCTCACGGCGAGCGCCAGCGCATCTGATGTGCGAGAGTCTATTTCAATGGTTTCATTGCCGTTCTGGCAGATGAGCTTCGCGAAAAATATTCATTCTTCAAGTTTGTAGATAATAAACTCATTCAGTTCGATGCCGAAAGTGGAGATGAAATTGGCGAAAAGATCATGCGTAAGTGGACGGCTGGGCTGCATACGCTCGAGAGCGACCGCTATTGCCTGTGCCTCGAACCCACCGATGACAATCGGTAAACGGCGAAGGCCATTAGCCTCGCCAAGAACTACGGCATATGAATGAGTCTGGGTGATGCTATGGGACAATGCTACAATTTCCAGTTCAATCTTTTTCATTACCAGGTCGATCTTTCTATCAATAAAATAAGTTGGTGAAGGTAATAATTTTTCTAAATATCAATTTTCCTAAAACAGCGTTGGGGCTTTGGCACCAGTGGCATCTTCCTCCTCCTCAGAGA
Organism: uncultured Sphingobacteriales bacterium; assembly: GCA_946887085.1. The sequence goes on along the minus strand of CAMPKG010000062.1, from coordinate 1,985 downwards.
TCAATGAAACCTCCTTCAGATCGCTACCAGCAATTCGCGTGCCTACAGCCTTCCATCCGGTCACCTCTACTGTTTCGTGTAAGGCAATTTCTTCCTCCACGAGGTCAGCTTTTTTCTTTCCCGTTTTAATGCTGATGAGCGGTTCCTGCTGTGTAGTCACCAGCTCCAGCCTGTTGCCATCTCCCTCCCTGATAAACAGGTATTTATTTTTCAGCGTCTGCGCTTCTATTTTGAACCTCTTTGCGTTGTAGCTGCCCGATTTGCTATCATAGTAGATGGCGCTGACTATTTTCTCCGGTGCGAATTTCTCTATCAAAACTACCGAGTCAACATCATACCTGTTAGTCAGCTCAAAATCAGTCAGTTCGTAAGTGCCGTCTTTGTAGAAAGCAATGACCTTGTCACCTTCTTCGAAACTGCCGAGGAAGATACCGCTGCTGTCCTTGTTCAGCCTGCCGACCGCATCATCAAACCATAGCTTTTGGCCAGACAGGGTGGAGCGGCCTTTTTCTTTCAATTTCACGCTCTTAACCGGGTACTTGGTTACCTGGTTGCCCTGTGCGCTGCGTCCTTTGATCTCCAGTTCCTCAAAGTAAAAGTCCAGCAGTTTTACTCTTGCCTTACTGCCCGGTGATAATGTGATGGTCACCACTTCAGCTTCACCATTAGCGTTGGCGGTAAAATACAGCACCTTGCTGTTCGCATTGCCTTTTGTCAGGTCGTACTCTTTGTCCCGTGTAATGCCGGTGACATTGAAGCGTTTCCCGTAAGCAATACCAGTTTTACCATCTACATATATCATATTGTAAGTGGTGCGTTCATCGTTCTTGACAAACGCGGCAAGGTAGATGATGTCTTTGCCCACAAAAACCTTTTCAGAAACCTTTGTAATGATCATTTTCCCGTCCTTGCGGAAGACAATGATATTATCAAGGTCTGAACAATCGAAGGCAAATTCGTCCTTCTTCAGGCTGGTGCCTATAAAGCCTTCCTTATAGTTCACATACAGCTTGGTGTTGGCAATAGCTACGGTATGCGCCTGTATAGTTTCAAACGGACGGATCTCGGTTTTACGTTCGCGGCCCTTTCCGTATTTCTTCAGCAAGCCTTCGTAATACGCGATGGCGTAATCGTTCAGGTGTTCTATGTTGTGTTTTACTTCTTCAATAGATGCCTCAACGCCTTTGATATGCTCATCTGCCTTAAACGAGTCGAACTTAGATATACGTTTGATGCGTATCTCGGTCAGTTTTACAATATCCTCTTGCGTTATTTCCCTCCTGAATTTCTTTTTATAAGGTTTCAGGCCGTTGTCGATGGCGCTGAGCACACCTTCCCAGGTTGTTTGCTCCTCAATGTCGCGGTAGATGCGTTTCTCGATGAATATCTTCTCCAGTGAAGAATAATGCCAATCGTCCTCGAGCTCGCCCAGTTTTATTTGCAGCTCTTTCTGCAGCAGGTTCCTGGTATGGGCAACTGACAGTTTCAGCAGATCGGTAACACCTATAAAATGGGGTTTTTCGTTGATGATGACGCAGGCGTTAGGCGCGATCGAAACCTCGCAATCGGTGAAGGCGTATAACGCATCAATTGCCTGGTCGGTAGATACACCGGGGGCAAGCTGAATAATCAGCTCCACATCTTTCGCCGTATTATCTGTAACCGATTTTATCTTGATCTTACCGTTATCGTTAGCCTTCAGTATGCTATCTACCAACTGGCTGGTTGTGGTGCCATAAGGCACATCGCGGATCGCAAGGGTTTTCTTATCTACCTCTTCAATTCGTGCACGTACCCTTACACGTCCTCCGCGCATACCATCGTTGTAGTTGCTCACATCCATCATCGCCCCCGTGAGAAAATCAGGATATAGTTCGAAACGTTTTCCCTTCAGGTGTTTGATGGCACACTCCAGCAGCTCGCAAAAGTTATGTGGTAGTATTTTGGTGGAAAGACCCACGGCGATACCTTCCGCTCCCTGTGCC
>CAMPKG010000061.1 GCA_946887085.1 uncultured Sphingobacteriales bacterium | reverse complement strand
CTATAAGAGATTTCTTCTATGGTGAATATGTGATTGCGCGAGCTCTGTTCAACACCAGTTTTTCCCGATTCGACACAATCTTGTAAGTCTCCATCTTCATAAAATTTACTTTTGAAACTGAAAAGAATGAATAAGAAAAAATGGCCGTTTATCCTGATCGTTCTTGGAGCATTCGTGGCAATTGGCGCGGGTGTTGGCATAACCATGTGGAACAAAGCCCCGGCAAAGGTCGAGGATAAAAAAGGAATAGAAATAACTGCTGTCGATCTTTGTAACGAGTTCGGCAATAATGAGACAGAAGCTAATAAGAAGTTTCTGAACCAGGCACTTGAAGTGAGCGGCATTGTTGAGGAGGTTATTGCCAACCAGGAAGGTAAACCGGTGATTCGCCTCCAGGGAAATGATATGATGAATGTACAGTGCACGATGAGGGACAATGGGGCAACCGCCGAAAAAGGGAAAACTGTAACAGTGAAAGGTTTTTGCTCGGGCAATACAATGTTTGATGTGCTGCTTACCGATTGCATTGTTGAGTAGAGCGGACTAGTTAAAAAGTAAAACCTGGAATGGAAATGATACGTACGCTGAAGCTTGGCTTATTGTTTGTAGGTGGTATAATGATGATGAATAGCTGTACGCATAAGGAAACTGTGCAGCCGGCCACGCCCAATACAACGACGGGCGGGAACAACAGTAATCCCGGTAACTCAAATCCAAACCCGAATCCAAACAATCCCAATCCTTCCAACCCAGTGGATACCGGTATATGTTTCGAAAGGGATATTCTTCCCATCTTCATTTCTAATTGTGCTAAAAGTGGTTGCCATGATGCGGCCAGCAGGTCCGATGGTTATCAGCTCACAGACTATAACTCAATTGTAAATAACGACGATTTTGAGCCGGGTGATGCAGAAGGTACAAAGATATACGAGGCCATTACCGAGGACGATAATGACGACCGTATGCCAAGGGCGCCAAATCCACGGCTAAGTACCAGCCAGATATTGATGATAGGCAGGTGGATAAATGAGGGTGCAAAAAACGGTACCAATTGCAGCAGCCCCTGCGACAGTAACAACTTTAAATATTCCACTGATATTAGGCCGTTAACAGAAAAGTACTGCCAGGGATGCCATAATTCTACATCGCTGCAGGGAGGTTATGCTTTTGATAGCTATGCCGGTTTGAAGAAGGTGGTGGATAATGGAAGACTGCTGGGTGCTATCAACCATCTTGGAGGTTACTCGCCAATGCCTAAAGGTGGTGTTAAACTTTCGGCTTGCCAGATCCGGCAGGTTGAAAAATGGGTGGCCGACGGCGCACAGAATAATTAATGAGCTATAAAAATTGTAGTTTTAGATATTAACCGCAGAACAAAAATCTATGAAAAGAATATTTGCCGTTTTATGTATCGCAACTTTAGTTGGTTGCTATAACGACAAACAAGACCAATTATACCCTGCGCCCGTCACACCACCGCCGTCGGGCGGGGGCGGAGACACGGTTTCATTCTCAGCAAAAGTGTTGCCGATACTTACCTCGAAATGCGCGATCCCGGCATGCCACGATGCTAACAGCCTGGGTGGTGGTTATAACCTGTCCAGCCACACCGGTGCAAAGGATGCTGCGCCACGGATGATCGGCGCCATTAAATGGCAACCCGGCTATTCGCAAATGCCGAAAGGAATGCCGCAGCTCGATGCTGCCTCCATAGACCTGATCGCCAAATGGGTGAACCAGGGAGCGTTAAATAATTAGTAAACAGAGCAATAAAATAAGACGTATGAAAAAGATGATGATCGCAGCTATGTTAGTTTGCAGTGCCACGAACCTTTATGCACAAAAGTATATGACACGCACGGGTAAAGCTTCTTTCTTTTCGGCTACACCACTAGAAAACATTGAAGCATTTAACAATGAAGTAGCAGGCGTGATGGATGCCAAAACAGGTGACGTGGTGTTCCAGGTGCCTATCAAAAGCTTTAAGTTCGAGAAAGCACTGATGCAGGAGCACTTTAATGAGAACTACATGGAGAGTGATAAATACCCCAAGGCCGAATTCAAAGGAAAGGTCGCCGACCTTTCGGGAGTGAACTTTTCCAAAGATGGTAGCTATAACGTAAAAACCGCGGGCAAGCTGACCATACATGGCGTTACCAAGGACGTGTCGCTGCCCGGCACCATCGTAGTAAAAGGAAATACAGCTGCAATCAATTCAAAGTTCAATGTGAAAACTGCTGACTACAATATCTCGATACCAAAGCTGATGGAAGGTAAGATCGCCAGGCAGATAGAGGTAACAGTCAGCAGTATCTTAACCCAGAAATAAATATCTTACCCGCGTTTAAAAACTAGTTATGCGTATAGCTTCAGCAGTTCTGTTCACAGCCGCGATGTTGACCCTGTCACCGGCTGCCCTGTATGCACAGGATGATAAGAAGCAGCAAACAGAGACGAATGAGGACTCATCAGACGACCTGATGAGTATGCTGGAGGAAGAGGACAATGCTGCTCCAAAAAAAGAATATACTACATCAACATTTAAGTCTACCCGTATTATCAATGGCCATAGCATTGAGAATGTTGCACACGGCGTACTTGATTTCAGGGTGAGCCACCGTTTTGGCCCCATCAACTCCGGCCTGAAAGATTTCTTTGGACTTGATGGCGCTAATACTTCCATCGGTTTCGACTATGGAATCACAGACTGGCTGATGGTTGGTATTAGCCGAAGCGGTTTCCAGAAAGAGGTAGCAGGCTTTACCAAAATAAAGCTGCTGCGCCAAACCGACAATAATTCAATGCCGGTCTCGGTAAGCTATGTAGGGGCGATATCTGTACAAACCATGCCGGCACCAACAATAGCGCCGGTAGTAGTAGCCCCAGGCGATACCGTACAGCCTGAATATTACTTCAGTAACAGGCTGTATTATGTCAATCAATTACTGATCGCGCGTAAATTCAATAACTGGCTGTCGCTGCAGTTGATGCCTACGCATATACATTACAACCTGGTGCCTACTACTGCAGAACCCAACAACATATATGCTTTAGGCCTGGGCGGACGTTTGAAACTGTCAAACCGTATATCACTGACAGGGGAATATTACTATCGTCTTAATGAACTGAAAGGTTACCACAATTCGGTATCGGTAGGCCTGGATATAGAAACGGGCGGCCACGTGTTCCAACTGATGCTGACCAACGCTATAGCCATGACCGAACGTTCGTTCATCGGCCAGAGCGCCGACGATTGGTTTGATGGTGGAATCCATTTTGGTTTCAATATTTCGCGCGTATTTACCATTGTGCGCCCTAAGGGCTTCGAGGGTTCGCGCAACAAGATCTGGTAAGACCTTAACAGATATAAATGCGGAAGCGCCCTGCAATTGCAGGGCGCTTTTATTAATAGATCATTTTGAAATAGTTGCTGAGGAAATTGGCGTCCGGCAATACAGCTTTCAGGTGGTGTTTCATGTGTTCTACATAATCAGCAGCGATAAAACCCAAAGTGAAAGGTCCCTTATCGCCAATGAATATTTTCTTCTGCAAGGCATCATCGGGGATGTTCCTGATAATGTGCGCCAGCTGTATGTTATAGGCTTCCCAAAGGCTCAGCAGATCGTGCCAGTCTGCATCGTTGTAACGTTGCGCTCCTACCCATTCGTCCTGCGCATAAGGTGGGAAATGATTCTCGTCTTCCAGCATGGTCCGTACAAACTTTTGCTGGTTGTTGCAGGCGCTGTCCAGCAAGTGCCCGATGATCTCCTTCTGCGACCATTTGCCCGGTGCGGGCTTTACAGATGCATCGTCGTCAGAAATATTTCTCAGCAAGTGCATGGCCTGCTGTATAACGGTAAGCAGGTTGATGGAAGTCTGTTTCATAGTTATGCGTATTGTGTTTTACCCAGCGAAAATCTGATTGCAGCCTCAGCATGTATCCGTGTAGTATCAAATACCGGCATCGTAACATCTTCTTGCTTTATTAATAGCGGTATCTCTGTGCAGCCAAGAATGACACCTTCCGCTCCGCGTTCGGCTAGCTTATTGATAATGTCGAGATACCTGCTTTTCGTTTCTTCCGTCATCATCCCTTTTGCCAGCTCGTCAAAAATAGTATGGTGGATAAATTCACGGTCAGCAGTATCGCCAGGTATTATAGCTTCTATTCCCTGTTGCTGCAGCCGGTCTTTATAGAAGTCGAGTTCCATTGTAGGCTTGGTACCGAGCAGGCCCACCTTTTTAAGCGATCGTACCTTTATTGCCTGAGCTGTGGCATCTATGATATGAATGATCGGCGTATTTACCTGCGCCTGGATGCTATCTGCGAACATATGCATGGTGTTGGCGCACAAGACCAGGCCCTCGGCTCCGCTTCTTTCCATGTTTTTGCAGGCGGTTATGATCATGTCCATCACGCGTGATACATCTCCCGCATCCATATGGATTTTTATTTCCCCCTGGTTGAACGAGTGCATGATGCAGCTGGCAAAGTTCATACCACCCAACTCCCGGTTAATACCCTCGTTGATATACCGGTAGTAGTCCGCGTTTGATAGCCAGCCGAAACCCACCAGCCCCAGCATTTTTATTTTAGTACCCATGGGTATGTAAAATACAGAGAAAACACAATTATTGGACTTGCGGTTTGATGGTGGCTAGCAAAGGCGCCGTGCTATTCGGCAGGGTTTTCTTCAGTTGGCAAGACAGCCATCTTCATTTTGGGCAGGGCGAGGTAATAATTGATGGTGACAGAGGGGAGGAAAAATATTGAATTTCGTTCTTTCGGAGAAGCTATCTGCAATGCACGGACATAATAAAGTTGCGGGAAGAAGCTAACCCCTACCGCTTTGCGCTCGTCCAGGTGTAGCGTATAGCTGCCGCCCGCACCAGCCGTAATGCCTATGCCCCCGTTTTCCTGGAATGCATAGAACACACCACCCCGACCGCCAAACATAACAGACGAGCTGCCGAATTTTACCTCGCGTCCGAGAAAGCCGGTTAATGTCAATGCGGGATTGGCGTAGCTGTCCCTATTCAGTATAGGATATTCGCTGCCATTAATTCTCAGGATGCCGCGGTTTCCTACGGCAAGCTGTGCAGCGCTTATGCCGATGCCATGGACTATGCCTTTTTTACTGACGGAATAGTAGTTGACATGGCCGGTAAGGCCTGACATGGTTGTTTTATCCGCAGCAATATTTAATGCGGTTGACGGTGCTGCGCCTACCCCGATGTTCATCGTGCGCTCCTGGGCCAGAATATTTGTGCTAACTCCAATAGCTAAAACAAGCGCGATCAACTTCATTGTGTCAATTATTCTTTTACAAGCTTGCGGGTTTCAACAATGTTGCTACTGCTGCCGGTAAGCTTAAGTAAATATATACCCGAAGGTAAGTGTGAGGTTTGAATAGTTGAATTGTTTCGCAGGTTTTGTTTGAGAACGAGTTGGCCGGTCAGGTTATATAAAAAAATTGAGACCGATTGCGTCGTTTCTATGGTCAGTTTATCCTGAAATGGATTGGGAAAGACGAAGATGTCTGTCTTCTCCTTCACATCATCAACATTGGTAGGTGTGCCTTGCGGCCAGATGTATGCACAAGGCGCATTGGGTACGTAGCTTGTGTTCCCATCACTGAAGCAATGGAAGGTATAGGAACAATAACAATACGGTGTGTAAAGATATCCAATGAGGCCAAGGTCGGTGCCGATCCCCTCTATTATTGATATGCTGCCTCCAAAGTTGCTTATCCTGTCTGCATTGTATCGTTTGTGGAAAGTGGCTCCTATTTGCACGCTATCAATAGACGTTACCACGAGTTGTGTATCTGGCCAGTTGTAGAAATTGTGGTATGGCAACGTGTCGCCTACCGCTGCCGTAAAATCAAACATCAACTTTTCTCCGTTGCCGGAGTTTACATACACTTTTTTATTGTCCTCGCGGATGGCAAGGTAAAACCGGTCAGTTTGATTTGCCACAACGGATTGGATGGGGGGAATGTATGTCGAAGTTTTTACGACCTTGGTATCGCGTTCCCGCCACATTATTTTTTTGTAAGTGACCCCGCCGAAAATAGTATCACCGCCGGTTTGAACGAGTAGAAAGTCGTGATAGTCCGTAGTCGGATATGACGGTGGGTTGAAAATTCTTCTATAGCGCCATTGTACCTCGCCCGTAGGCATAGGCACATACTGTTGGGCAAAAGAGCAGAAATAGCAAAAGAGCAGAATGATAGTGAGGTTTAGGGATTTCATAAAAATAGGTTTAGTATTTAAAAATTCACAAATTCGATGCCGAAAAGGGGGAGGTTCGTCACGCAAATGTCTTAAATTGAAAAGCCCCCTGCAATGGCAGAGGGCTTTGAAAATATTGACGTTGGCAATTAAGCAACCAGTGTATCCAATACCTGGTTCATATTGCGCACCGCTTCCGCCGATTTGTTGAACAGCTCCTGCTCTTCAGCGTTCAGCTTATAGTCAACGATCTTTTCCCAACCGTTGCGGCCTATAACTACCGGCACACCCAGGCAGATATCGTTTTGTCCGTACTCGCCTTCCAGCGATACGCAGCAAGGGAACACTTTCTTCTCGTTGCGGATGATGCTTTCTACCAGAGCAGCTCCCGCAGCTCCCGGTGCATACCATGCAGATGTACCCAGCAGTTTGGTAAGGGTAGCGCCGCCTACCATTGTGTCGGCAGAGATCTGTTTCAGTTGATCTGCGCTGAGGAGGTTGCTCACGGGCGTACCGTTTAGCGATGCAAGACGAGTGAGCGGTATCATTGTAGTATCGCCATGGCCACCAATAACTGTTGCATGCAGGTCGTTTGACGAGCAGTTGAGTGCCTGCTGCAGGTAGCATTTAAAACGTGCGCTGTCCAGGATGCCGCCCATACCAATGATGCGGTGCTTAGGCAGGCCTGTAGCTTTCAGCGTCAGGTAGGTCATTGTATCCATCGGGTTGCTGATAACTACGATGATCGCATTTGGTGAATGCTCCAGCAGGCTCTTTGCAACACCTTCTACTATTTTAGCGTTGGTGCCTATCAGCTCCTCGCGGGTCATACCCGGCTTGCGGGGAATACCTGAAGTGATCACACATACATCAGAGTTAGCAGTTTTACTGTAGTCGTTGGTGCTGCCGATAACGCGCGTGTCAAAACCAAGCAACGATGCTGTCTGCATTATATCCAGGGCTTTACCTTCGGCAAAACCTTCTTTGATGTCAACGAGCACCAGTTCTTCCACCAGTTCTTTGCGGGCGATGTTATCAGCACAGGTAGCGCCTACTGCGCCTGCACCTACTACGGTTACTTTCATTTTATTAAATGGTTTTTATCAGTAAGAGAATGGCTGCAAATATAAGGCCTGCGTATCATTTTGCCGACAACCGTTATACGAGTATTATTTACAGTTATGTACGGATATTCTAATATAACGGCAGCCGACATAAAAAAGCCAATGCAAAGGGCATTGGCTGCTCGGGACCTGGCGCATTTAATATTGTTTGCGATATAAAGTAGCGGTATTGCCAATGCAGATGGCTGCTATCCAGCGATGATCGTAAGAGCAGAGCGACGTTGCGCCAGCCCTGAGGTTATTCTGACTATTCTACAGACGCAGTGTAAACCAGGCTGACGTCGTACGTGCCCGAGATGAATTCATCCTGGCTGGCATTGTAGGTCACGTGGTAATCGTGGTTTTGGTCTGTGCTGCCCGATACTACCAGGTTCCGTCCGTTCTCGATAATTACCCGGGGACCGGTTGGGCTTGCCTGCTCGGTAGTGATATTAATGTTGAAAGTATTGTCTGTCTTTACAGTTATCTCATGCGGAGCAGCAACTGTGCCTGCAACGATCGCGTTATTGGCGGGGTACGAAAGTTCTACCGTATTCTTTTTGTTCTTACGTGCTTCTGCACCGGTGGCGGTCAATATTGCGAAGAGAAGGAAGGCAACTTTCTGTTTCATGACTATTATGTTTTAGCAAAGGTGATACATGGCTTAGCGATTTCATAATTTTTCAAAGGGTTTAACAACAGCTTTGTATGGTCTTAACCATACGTTTGTAAATGGTTCGTTATTAGGCTGTTGGTACTATGTGGATAACATTTTTGCCTAAGGTTTTATTGAGCCTTCCACGCTGTCATCCATCGTCTTTCCAACGGCGGCAGACACCATCATTTTGAAGAACGCCACCATGCCACCGTGCCTGGTATCCCAGTAATACGCTTCTTCAGGACGTACGCGGATAATGCTTATTTCCGGGTCATCTTTGCCTTCTGTGAACCATGCTTTTGCATGTGGTTTCCAGAGCTCTCCTACCTTCTGCCTGTCGTAGAAAACATCGGCGTGGCCGTTGACGGTCATGTAGTCTGAGCTTTTCTTGTCGGCATAAAGCAGTTGTACCCGGTCGTCCTGTTTTATTTCCTGGTCCTTGTTACTGCCTTTTTTGCTCATGAACCAAAGGTTGCCCTGGTCATCCACATCCTGCGTGCTCATTGGCCTTGTATCGAAAGGTATCCCCGACACATTGGTGCAGAACATACATATGTCCACATCCATAGCTATCTTCTTCAGTTTTTCGATCCCTTCATGGTTCTGCAGGTCTTTATGGTCACTCATATTCAAAAGTTTCTGTTGAAGGCTATAAAACCTTGCCACTCGCCTTCTGTTTCACATTCCCATAATTGACGGATGTTTCAACTATTTTTTACCTTCGCCCCATGACTCCCAACAAGCGTGTTTACGACAACATCCTGCAAACTATTGGCAATACCCCTCTTATAAAACTGCACAGGGTCACAGCAGATCTTCCGTGCGCGGTTTATGCTAAGGTAGAAAGCTTCAACCCCGGCAACTCCATCAAAGACCGCATGGCTCTGAAGATGCTGGAGGTAGCTGAGCAGGAAGGCAAGATCAAGCCCGGCGGTACCATCATCGAAGGAACATCCGGCAACACAGGTATGGGCCTGGCGCTGGCCGCCATCGTAAAGGGATACAAATGCATTTTCGCCACTACGGATAAACAATCGAAAGAGAAGGCCGACATCCTCAAAGCCCTTGGCGCTGAGGTGATCGTTTGTCCTACCAATGTAGAACCCGAAGACCCGCGCTCTTATTATTCAGTTTCCAAACGACTGGCTACCGAGATACCCAACAGCTGGTATGTGAACCAGTACGACAACCTCGCCAACCGCCAGGCGCACTACGAGCAGACCGGCCCGGAGATATGGGAGCAGACCGAAGGTAAAATAACACACCTCGTGGTGGCTGCGGGTACTGGCGGTACTATAGTGGGTACCGGTATGTACCTGAAAGAGAAGAACCCCAACATCAAAGTATGGGCGATTGATACTTACGGGTCTTTGTTGAAAAAGTGGTTTGAGACCGGCGAGCTGGATATGAACGAAGTGTATCCGTACATCTCTGAGGGTTTCGGTGAGGATTTCCTGCCGCAAAACTATATCAAGGATGCGATCGACCAGTTTGAAAAAGTGACCGATAAAGACGGCGCCGTGATGGCCCGGAAGATCGCCAAAGAAGAAGGCATTTTTGCGGGATACTCTGCCGGCTCTGTTATCGCAGGCCTGAAACAACTGAAAGACCAACTGAAGCCGACCGATGTAGTTGTTGTCATCTTCCACGATCATGGCAGCCGCTATGTTGGTAAAGTATATAACGATGAATGGATGCTGGATCGCGGCTTCCTCGATGTCGATACGGTGAAGGATCTGCTGGGCGGCCTCGGTCGTCGCAGGCTGGTAACCATTGATGAAGACGCCAAAGTGAGCGACGCACTCGACCTGATGAAGAAATACGATATCGAGCAGGTGCCGGTGATGAAAGACGGAGAAGTAACAGGAGCGATCACGCAAGGCGGACTGTTCAAAAAACTCATTGAGAATCCTGATGTCAAAGACTTCATGATAGCCGATGTGAAAGAAGCTGCTCTGCCCACGGTAGATGCCAATACGCCCCTTGAAAGGCTGACACATTATATCAACAAAGACAATGGTGCCATCCTTACCAAAGACGAAAGCGGGCAATATCACATCCTTACCAAGTACGACATACTGAATGCATTCAGCAAAGGATAATTTTAAATGGCTCAATTGCTCAGTGGCATAATGGCTCAATGCAGGTAAAAAACATTAATTGAGTATTTGAGATATTGAGCAAATGAGTAATTAGTAATTATGCAATTCATCAACAGAATCATTAAAAAGCCGCCGGTGTTATTTCCACTGGTGGCTTTATTTCATACCGGCCTTTTGCTGTACGGCGTTTACGAGTACAGCAGCGAGCCTTTAGGGAAGATATGGGTGCAGCCGCTCTGGTTGCTGGCTTACGCCATTAGCTGGCTCTTCATCTGCGATATGAAGAAATGGGCAGCCTACGCTTACATCTCGCTTACGGCACTCAATCTCATTCTTCGTTTTGTGCTGAAGACGCCAATGGACATCGTATACTACACAGATGCGCTGTTTCCAGCTGATATTCTGTTTACCTTCTTCGTATTCTTCTATTTCCGCCGGTTCGAATGATGCGCACGATAATTGACATGTTAGGCCGCGAAGTGGAAATTCAATTTCCGCCGAAGCGCATTGTGTCACTGGTACCGTCGCAGACAGAGCTACTAGCTGATCTGGGATTGAATGATGAGGTGGTGGGCATCACTAAGTTTTGCGTGCATCCGGAGAGCTGGTTCCGCAGCAAGACAAGGGTGGGAGGTACCAAGCAATTGCACATCGATAAGATACGCGGGCTGCAACCCGACCTCATCATCGCCAACAAAGAAGAGAACACGCAGGAGCAGATCGAACAACTGGCTGCGGAACTTCCCGTATGGATCAGCGATATACAGAACATACCGCAGGCCCTGCAAATGATACAGGTTGTTGGCCAGCTAACAGGTACCGATGCAAAGGCCAGTGAACTGGTGGAGAACATCGTTAACGGTTTCAATAAGCTTGCAAAGGCCGCCAATTCTAAGCGCGTTGCTTATTTCATCTGGCGCGACCCCTGGATGAGCGTGGGGCGCGATACCTTCATCAGCAATATGATCACCACCATGGGGTGGACCAATGTGTTCGCAGGGGAGAACCGTTACCCTGAAGTGACTGCCGACACCCTTCGTGAGCTTGCCCCGGAACTTGTATTGCTTTCTTCCGAACCTTTCCCTTTTAAAGAAAAACACATAGCTGAAGTAAAAACTGTTTTACCCAATGCGGAAGTACTGCTGGTAGATGGCGAAATGTTTAGCTGGTATGGCAGCCGTATTGTAAAAGCTGTGGACTACCTGCAGTCGCTTATTGCAAATTCGTGATCTGTTTTCGTTTTTTTATATGTGTTGACAAGAATTGACAAGAATTGACAAGGTTTTTTCGAAAAAAATTTGTTTTCACGAATTAGCGGTTGACAGTTTTGAAGAAATTTTTCCTGAGCGGCGGTGATAGCAACTATTTCCATATTTGTTGTTAACAATTGTGAAGGTTTGTTAAGGTTATTTTTAAGAAATTTTTTCAGCGGACTTAACGAGCTCACTTCGTTCGGTTGTGAAGGTTCTTTTAAAAAAAAGATTTTAAGACCCGCAGATTACTGATTTTGGCGATAGCGTTTATGTCAAAGAACTTGTCAACCGCTTTCGAGGTTGAATAACATAACAAAAATACTATTTTTTATTCGTTTTAGCAATTTTATTTTATCCAACCGGGGGCCATTCGCAGGCCGGCATTTGAATTCGGCATAGTTGTTGATTATATTTGAAACAAACCTAGCCTTTGCTGATATGAAACTGTTGACCCCTGTTGCGCTTTGCTGCGCCGCTATTCTTGCTTTTGCATCCTGCAATAACAAAGAAGACAAGAACATTGTTCCCAAAACAAAGAAACAATCGCTGATCAACGGCAAATGGTATCCCGAACATGTGAAGACCTATTCCATTTACGATGGCGATACCTCGCTGACAGAGGACAATATTTCTGATTTTGATAGTTGTGACCAGGACGATTTTGGCGTCTACAATGCCGATGGAACTATGAGGGGAGATGAAGGCCCGACAAAATGCGATCCTTCAGATCCTCAAACTATTGACGGCGGTTACTGGCAGTTGCTGGAGAACGATACAAAGCTGAGATTATTCAATCCAAATTCTGCCTGGTTTCCTGAAGACACTGTGACCGCAGATGTACTTACGCTCACCGACGACCTCCTTCAATATCATTATACTTATGAACAGGTTGCTTTCGGAGTGTACTTCTACCTGGAAGTGACGGAATCGTACAGGAACAAGTAGATAAAAAATGAAGGGCTACCTCAAAGAGGCAGCCCGATGCATAGCCGCCCTTGATCGACAAAGTGCCGAAAGGTTACAGCCAGCATTTTCCGTGTTAAAAAATCTGTGCCAGTTTAGCTTCCTCCAAGCGGACGCTGGCCTCTTTTAAAAGATATCCGCAGGTCGAACATGATCGTGTGTTCGTATTTGAATCCGAAATTGCTTAACGACAATATGTGTGGCTGGTAAATAATGCCACCGGCCAGTACCCGCAGCATACGGTAATACACCGACACGGAAGGGCCGAATCCCCAATTATTGTAATACTTTATGTTGCTGGTGATGTTTTTTAGAGAATCCCTGAAGCTTTCATTAATGTCTACTTGGTGTTTGCTCACCGTTGCACCATAACCAATGTCTACAGGGCCTACGATAAAGTTGTCGTGAAAGCTTACAAAATAGCTATGAACGGTTTTGTTATATTTTCGTTTTGCAGAAAATACTCAGCTAACCAAGCCGCA